>JABJDN010000059.1 GCA_018665385.1 Phycisphaerae bacterium
AAAGTTTCGGTACTGCCCCAGCCATTTCTGTTCCTACTCAATCACCATGGCTAAGTGCCGCAAGCAATGCGCTCACGAGTGTATTCCCTAAACCTGCTGTACTTATTGGAACAGGCGGTTCCATTCCAGTCGTTGGAGAGTTTCAAGAAATTCTTGGTATTGATGCAGTCATGGTTGGCTTTTCACTCGACGACGATCTTATACATGCGCCAAATGAAAAATTCGATATCGATTGCTTTCATAGAGGAATGCTTGCGCAGGCATCAATTTTAGAGGCGTATGCTAACGTACATGTTTAGTGCACTTGCATTAGTCGCCGCTAGCACACTCGCTTTTGCTGATGATTACAGCATCACTGTGAATTCCCTTGGAATCGGAAACACTTGGTCAAAAGGACATGTCACTCCTTTGCATGTAAGTGTGAGCACTACAACTACAAAGGCAACCCAAGCATGGATACAATGGGAAGTTCCGGATGCAGATGGTGACATTGTGTTGTGGGGCAAACCAATTACAGTGAGCCCTGGAACCAACGCAACAACTTGGCTCTACGCCCCCATTCAACCATGGGCGGACGGGTCTATCGCTTGGACAATTCGCCTGCGTACCATGCTTGACGGCAAACCAACAAGCGAACTTGCTCGGCTTCGTTTCACTTCAAACTCTATAAACGCTTCACCTATACACTCGAAATACAGTCTTATCGGCGTCGTTGGTACAAGGCGTATGGGACTTGAAGGTTACTTGCCCTTTACACCACCAGACCCAAAACAAGAAGGAAGCGTTATTGTTTCAGGCCTTGTGTCTTCAGATTTACCTGACGCATGGCCTTGCTACGAATCGCTTGAAACACTCGTGTGGGCTGACCGTCCCCCGCTTCTGACAATCAAACAAGAAACCGCTATTGAACAATGGGTTGAACGCGGCGGGAACGTAGTTGTAACACTTCCAACAATAGGTGATCCATGGAACTTAGATGGCGAAAATGGTCCGCTTGGCGCGTTGCTGTCAGGGATTACTACGAGCGTGCAAGAGATCCCTCTTTCGCAACTAGGTGGCATTCTTGGTAGAGATTCTTTTTCTTGGCCTTCAACCCAAATCACAGCGCGTGTACTTAAGGCATCAAGCGAGTATGTTTCTATTTTAAAACTACAAAATAACTCTGTTGTCGGAGTACAGAAAAATGTTGGATTCGGTTCAGTTACAGTCATTGGTATTGATCTTTCTAGTGGTTTACTTTCATCGCTTGGGCTACCTGAAACAGATGTGCTTTGGCGAAGGGTGCTTGGCAAACGTGGAGACACACCATCACAACAGACTGTGAACGCACTCAAAGAGAATGGGCGGTTGACAACTTTACTCCCAACAGTGACATCGTTGTCACTTGGCAATATGGTCGCCCAAGAAATAGCCATGTCTAGTGCTGCTGGTGGAAGACTAGGCACAGTGTTTGTCATTATCTCTTTGTACTGGTTACTGAGTTGCCCTGTTGCCTTTTTGGTATTGCGACGCAAAAAGAAACAACGCTGGGCATGGATGGCATTCGCAGGTATAGCTGCTATCTTTGCAGGTATTACTTGGGTACTTGCTGCAACTTCAGCTAGCGTGAGTACCCCTATCAAGCATGTCTCGGTTATTGATCATGTATACGGCGAAAGTGGACAGCGTGTTATTGGTTGGTATTCCCTTTTCTTGCCTACGTTTGGAAGTTCAAACATAACACTTGAAGGAGAGCAAGGGAATTTGCTGCTTCCATGGAGTTCACCCGATGCATCGCTTACACCCCCCTTTGTTGATACCCGCGAAGTTACAGTGCCGCTATCGCATGTACCAAACTCTTTTAATCAACCTTCACGGGCAACGACCGCAAACTTTGCATACCAGTGGCTCGGGGGACTTGATAATGAGTTTTACGGTTCTCTCATCCGCGTGAAACCAGGCTATGAACCAAACGATGTTAATGGCGCATTACAAGGCACCATCGTAAACAATGCCTCAAGGGAACTACAGGATGTAACTATCATCTGGGTAACAGAAAACAAAACGACACTTGCACCGTTAGCCAGAATGCAAGATAACTCCAGTGCACCTTGGTACCCATACAACCAAAGCGGGAGTGCACTAAACAAAACCTATACATGGCGATTAGCGGATTGGCCTTCTCGTGACACACTTGATTTGTCACTCCTGCAACCAAATCGCGAAAGCGAATTCGATGTTGCCAACGATAGGTACATTCCAAAAACTACGAATCGAATACTGTGGGACAGCCATCTGTCTAAAAGCGACTGGCGGCACCATATGGAAATGCTCACTCTATATTCCAGCATGCCACAACCGTTTTATATGAAAAAAGAAAGCGTGAAACAAAGTAAACCCTTCAATCGATTCACACGTAGTAGCGGCCGTGAACTTGATTTAGCAGACTGGTTTGGACGTCCATGTATCATCGTGATGGGCTTTATGCCTCATGCACCAATCCCAGTAAAAATCTCTGTGGATGGTGAAGAAATTACCAAGAGCACAGGCGAAACTTTTGTACGATGGGTATACCCATTAGGGGATGTACATGATTGAAACAACAAACCTCACTCGTAAATACGGCGACCTGATTGCCCTTGATAATCTCAATTTGCAGATTGAAGAAGGCGAGTGCTATGGTTTCATTGGACCAAATGGCGCAGGTAAAACAACAACAATTAAAATTCTATCAACACTTCTCAAGCCTTCATGGGGCGAGGCACGTGTTGACGGAAAAGTAATCGGGTACCAAAATCCAGAGATTAGACCAATCATCGGATACGTCCCTGATTTCATGGGCTCGTACGATGACATGATTGTGCGAGAGTACTTAGACTTTTTTGCAACATGCTACGGACTCTCGGGTTCTCAGCGGCATCGCGCTGTTGGCGACGTCTTAGAGTTAACAGAACTTCATTACAAAGCGAATGCCCAAGTAGCAGGTCTTAGTCGAGGTATGAGTCAGCGACTTTCCATTGCAAGAGTACTGTTGCATGACCCCAAGGTATTGTTGCTAGACGAACCAGCGTCAGGCCTTGACCCAAGAGCACGCATTGAAATAAGGGAGTTGTTAAAAGAATTGCGTCGCATGGGTAAAACTATTTTAATCAGTTCTCATATTCTGCATGAACTTGCCGAGCTCTGTACGAGCGTTGGAATCATCGAACAAGGAAAATTATTGTTCACTGGCAAAGTAGATGAAATTTTGGCAAAAGCAAAAGTGGGGCAGGTCGTTCAAATCACAGTGACAGAAAAAAGTGAAGACGCAGCTGCATTATTGCGGCAAGTCGACGGCATTGCTATTGTAGATATCGTGACTGAAAATGGCGTTGAACGTATTGACGTTACTATGGATTCACAATCTACTCTAGATAGTTCTGAGTTACCCAACCGTCTTATCTCGCGGGGGTTTCGCATCACATCTATGCAGGCTGAACGGATCAACCTTGAAACAGCGTTCATGCGACTTACAAAAGGTCTCGTCAGCTAATCGAGTTGCTCCTATGACGTGGCGTACCTGCACTGCATGAACCCACAGGGTCAATGCCGAGAGTCTGCCCCTCGGTTACAATGCATATTATGGCACCCTGCCCTGTCATTTTACTTGCAGATAGGAGCATTCCTAACGTTGCGACCATTGCTAAGAACCTCGAAGAGGGTCTTGCAGATGTTGTCGAATTTCTATCTGAAGATGCAGACCCTTCTTCTATTGCACTTGCAATTGCAATCGGTGGTGATGGAACACTCATTTCGCAAGGCAGAAACCTCGCTGAGAAAAACATTCCACTCATAGGAGTAAACAGCGGCAGGCTTGGTTTTTTAGCAAAATTTGACACGAAATCTTTGATCGAACATCGAAAATCCATTTTCGCTAGCGACACTCCAACGATGGAAGTGATGCTGCTTGAAGTTCGCGTCGACGATCAGGAAGCCGTCGTTGCGATGAACGAAGCAATGATCGCGGCGGGTAATCCATTTCGCATTCTAGAACTAGGCCTTTCCATCAACAACGTACCGGCGCCGACGCTGCGATGCGATGGAATGATTCTATCTACACCCATCGGCTCAACTGCACATAATGCCTCTGTAGGGGGGCCGCTTGTGGATCCTTCTGCGAAAGCCTTCGTGCTCACTCCACTTGCTGCTCATTCCCTTGCTGTTCGACCGATTGTCCTTGATTGCCACAATAATGTTTCCATCAAATTACAACAAGCGAACGAAGGAACATCGCTTGTTATCGATGGCTCGGTGCATTGCAAATTACAAGAAGGAATGACAGTGCAAATTAGCCGTTCGAAACGTACGCTTTCAATAGTTCTCAACCCATCAGTAACCTATTGGAATACCTTAGTTGATAAACTGCACTGGGCAGCACCGCCCGGTTAACACTGTATTTACACGGACTCAATTATGATTGATATTAAAATACTTCGCGAAAACCCGCAACACTTTATTGATGGAGCAACTGCCAAGAATATAGATGTTGCTATACCGTTGCTACTTGAAATTGATGAACAAAAACGTTCACTCACAAGGCAACGCGAAGAGCATCGAGCTGAACAAAAACGTATCTCAAAGGAAATTGGACCTCAAATTGGGAAATTAAAGGGACAACTAAAATCTGCAAGTGAAGAAGATACAAAAGCGCTCGAAACGAAACTCGCAGAACTTGAAGCAAAGCCATCATCCTTAAAAGCAGAAATTCAATCCCTCGATGAACGCATTGCTACGCTTGAACCACAATGGAACGACCTTCTGTTGCATATTCCACAGCCACCAGATGAAGATGTACCGAAAGGCGAAAGCGCAGATGACAATGTACAAATTCGAACGTGGGCGCCTGATGGATACGACGTCTCAAAATCGTTTGCTGAAAACAAAGGGTTCAACCCAAGACCGCATCTTGATTTAGTCAATGCTCTTGGTCTTGCAGATTTTGAACGTGGCGTAAAAATGGCGGGCACTCGACATTACATGATGACTGGGAACGGCATGCGATTGCACCAAGCAATGTTGCGGTTTGCTTTCGACTTCATTACAAACACCTATGACTTTACTCCTATGTCAGTACCTGTCATTCTTCGAGAAGAGTGTATGGTTGGTACTGGTTTTTTCCCAACTGGAAGAGACCAGGCATACCACATTCAAGAATCACAACGTGGTTCTGGGCATGACCTATTCCTTGCTGGCACAGGCGAAGTTGGCTTAATGGGCATGTATGCAGATGAAATTATAGATGCTGACAAATTGCCTATCAAAATGGCAACTGTATCTACTTGCTTCCGCAGAGAGGCTGGCGCCGCTGGGAGAGACACTGCTGGTCTCTACCGTATTCATCAATTTGATAAGGTGGAACAAGTTATCATTTGCAAAGCAAAGGAAGAAGAAAGTCGCAAGTGGCACACTGAAATGCTTTCAATTGTTGAACAATTGTTACAACAACTTCAGCTCCCCTACCGCTTGTTGCAATGCTGCACAGCCGACCTTGGAGCAAAAAATGCAGACATGATTGATATCGAATGCTGGATGCCCGGACGCGGCGAGCTACGTAAAGACGGTCAACCAATGGGCGACTGGGGCGAAACGCATTCGGCTTCAAGGTTGTACGACTTTCAATGCCGCAGGTTGAATATGCGATACCGTGACGAAGAGGGCAACACTGTGTTTGCACATTCCTTAAACAACACTGTTCTTGCAAGCCCTCGTATTCTTATCCCTTTGCTAGAAATGCATCAACAGGAAGATGGCTCCATTGCTATTCCAGAATGCTTGCACCCCTACATGAATGGAATGACTGTTCTCCAAGCAGAACAGTTACAAGACGCGTAGACATGCCTAGCGTTGTACCACTTCCTGTTCGCAGGCATTCGCTTGTTTCTACAGTGCGCGAAGCATACGGTTGTAACAAAGTGGTTGTAGGTGTAAGCGGCGGTCCAGATTCAGTCGCACTTTTGCTACTTTCTCTTGCAGCAGCGGCACAAAAATCATCCTCTTGCACGATAGTCGCGGGGCACATCCATCACGGTCTACGGGGAGAATCCGACAATGAACAAACAATGGTGGAAGCATTATGCGATGAACTTGGCGTACAACTGTTAACTGAACGAGTAAACGTTTCACGTGTTCAAGGTTCACTTGCAGCAGGAGCCAGAGATGCTCGATACGAAGCTCTTGGACGTATGGCTACTGCAGTTGATGCAACATACGTTTCAGTTGCACACCATGCGGACGATCAATTAGAAACAATGCTCATGGCACTTTGCAGAGGTGGCGGCATCCGCAAACTTGCCGGCATGGCTGAATCTAGACAACTTACAGAACAAATTGCATTAGTGCGCCCCCTTCTGCAAACAGAAAAAAAAGATTTGATTCACGTTTGCACTCTTGCTGGGGCAAAGTGGTGCGAGGATCCTACGAACAGAAATGTTTCGACCCCTAGAGGACGACTTCGCAAAGATGTCATTCCAGTCTTACGCGAACTGTGGTCTTCCTCTGACAAGCACGCAGCGCAAGCATCTCGCATTCTTCACGCTGCCGCGGATGCATACGAAGCACTAGCACCTACGGGGAATGCATGGAAACGAAAGAAACTTGCTGAGTTACCAACTCCAATCATTGCTGAATCAATCCACTTAGCTGTAGGAAATACCGCAAAAAATGAAATGGTGCACGCGATTGCCACTGCTGTACAAGATGCAATTGTAGAACCAAGAACGTTTGAATGCAGTGATGGTTGCAGAGTGCACATTTCAGCACACACGGTCGAAGTGTGTTACATATAACTAGCCGGCCCAGCCATGACAACTGCGCCTTCATCGGTATATGTGTAATGCAATGTGCCGCCAACACTTGAGACAAAATATTGTTCCGTTGTGCCCGAAGCAACAAAGACTGAAGCGCCGCCAGTTCCTGACGCATGCGTCGGTCCAACTCCGCGTTCCCAGGAAGCACACGTTGCGAACTGTTTTTCATCTTTGCGAGCAAAGTGCACGTTCATTCCGTTAGCAAATGAAGGATGGTTGCAGATTGTTTCTCCCCACTTCTTCCTCATCTCCAAAGGGTCCTCTTCCGTCCAGTACACAGCATTTGGATTACCCATATCAATAATTTGTAAATGTGGAAAATCTTTATGGACTTCGGATGAAATTTTCGGTGTTGAAAGTAATACTGAGACTTCGTTGCAATCTTCACGCACAACGCATTCATGCGTTCCTGCAAGTGTTTTAATGCGAAGTCCCGGCCCTTGCACCAATTGATTGCGTACCAAATGCAACGCGACGCAACGAAGGCCATTCCCGCATTGCTCAGCCTCGCAACCGTCGGCATTAAACACTCTCATGTTTGCATCAGCCTCGGGGTCGTCTGCCACAACAAGCACGCCATCCGCACCCTGCATACGCGAGAGTACATCTTTTATGTCATCGTCTCCAAAGTGCAAAAGAAATCTATTGAAAGCACCGTGCATCATGACATCTTGCGGGCAACTCACGCCAAGATTCCTCCAATGAGCGTTGCTAGGAGAGTGACTTTGACCCAGAGCACTTTTTTGTTGATTGGCAACTGGGCACACTCCATGCCGACAATTGACGCAAGATTCTTTTGCCGTGCACTGATAGAACGATGCATGGGGTCATTTTTGTCTAAAGGAATAGAGTGCACATCTGCAATTGCCGTAAGTGCCGAGCACATTGCACGCACGCCATCTTCCGTTATGACTGCACTGCCTTCTTGCTTTGATTGATCTACCGCTGCGTACGCATCGGCTTGTTCTTCAAACTGCCGAGATACAAGAATAACTGCTCCAACTATGCATACCATTTGTAATGGGAATGCAATGCTATTCACAGATTCTATATCAAATATTCCAAAGATTTTTGTTGACCAAATAATTACTGAAGCACCTGTAACGACAAAGAATGGAACATGCCAATACTTATGATGGGCTAACTCATGTGCGACTACCGCATGTAATTCTTTTAGGGTAAGAGAAGCAATAAGTTTATCTGTAAGCACTATAGTTTTGGATTGAAATGCCATCCCAAAAGCAAGGGCGTTCATGATTCTATTGTGGGTATTCCAAACATAGAATTTCACGTTGTGTAACTTCGCTTTTTTCCCGATTGCAACTAATTGTTCGAGCAATTCGTTTTGTCGCATTCGCTTTGCTGGCAATATCCATGCGATAAATTGTGGTGCATACCCAAGAAGAATGAGAAACGCCGAAATGTCGACCAAATGCATCCAATCATCAGATACGTTGTAAAACGAAGCCGTTTCGCTAACTCCGATGAGTATGAACAAGGGTATTCCAAGTAAAAGCACATCTAATCGCAAGCGATGAAACACATAGGATGTTTTATTATCAATAGGCGCAGTTACCCACCACAAAACAAGAAGCCAGAATAGTGCAGGCAAGAATAGGAGTACATCATCTAGCAGGATTGGCATTCCAATAAAAGTCCTTACTGCCGTTTGCCACGAAAATACCACAATCGCTACGCCAAAACTAAGCAGGATGGCATTCGTTGCTACTACTGTACTGTATGGAGTTCGCTTGAGTGTCCCTGCAACTAGGATAGCTACGCATGGAATTGCAAACAAGCATATACACAACCAAACTCCATGCAGAGTATCGCTATCGCCATTGTAGCGATTCGCAAAAATGAGTAACATCAATAAGAATAATGAAATTGGTCGAAGCATTAGTTACGGGATATTGTTCCAAGGTCGACAACTACATCATGGTGCCTGTAGTAATCGACGTTTAACGAATCTTTATTTACGAATGTAAACACTAGGCAGTTTGCCCGAGTGTTTGTTGCATAGTTTTTGTCGCCGAGACCAGGACCAGCATGTTCACCATTTCGGCGTTCTTGTGCATGGAAATGAAAATGGAATAATGCCGTATACGCTGCATCGAACATATCTTGCGAAGCATTAAACCGTCGGTCGTGGTGCCGAATTTCAGGTTCGAATTCTAAAATTTCAAACCTGCCTTTTTTGTCAAGTGCAATGACACCACCGTACTCTGTAGTTTTGTCGAGATAATCTCGGTCTGCATATTCAAAAATATGCGATCGAACCTGTGGAACCTCTAGAGCTTTCAACGCTATCTCCATTGCGATTGCATCGCCCCAAGTTAGCCTGTGCGTATGTGTTGCAAGTAATTCATTTCGTGCATCAAAACTTCCACCGCCCTCTTGCTCGTAGTAATGTTTTTGATTTCGTATCTTCGAAGAAATTTCTCTAATGATTTCCTCAGTGGTGCGAGATAAATCGCCCGGCTCACTGTGCCTTCGAAGCGAAACGGCTATAGGAAGATCTCTCATTTCAATATCACTGCGACGTTCATTATCAAGCTCCTGCAAAGTGGCTATACCTTCATTCCAAAAATCTTCGTATTCGGGTTTAGCAAGTTCACGAATCCAAAGAATTTCTTCACGTCTATGTGGCACGATTCCGAAATCAACCATCGCCTTTTTTAAGTCTAACAAAAAGGAATCGTCAGAAGCTATTTGTTCACTACTCAGTAAGTCGACAAGTCGTTCTCGCTCTGCCAAACGGTGGAGCAATTCCCAGCATCGCGTTCTATACCCTTGTTTCCATGCCTTGTTTGAAGATACGAGGGATTCAAAAATTGTATCGAGTATCTCATCTTCGCTAACTAATTTTACGAGCGCCAAATATTCTGGTCGTTCTACCTCCACTCGAAACAATGCATTTGGAATAGACCATGAACTAATCAACGCCTCTTCTAACTCGTGAATTTCTTCGTCTGCGATCCATTCACATAACGCCGTGAGCCACGTCCAGTTTTCAAGTCGTGGGAGTTGCTGCCTGATATTCCGTATAGTTTCGTCTTTATCTGCTTTGTACAATCGTCGCAGTGCTTCATGCCGAGCATCGTTGGTGTACCCCGGGCTCCAGAGCATACGTTGCAGTAGTACCTTGTATTGAGCATCTGCTATACCAACTTGCTCATCAAGCATTTCCATGGCAGTAATATGCCGGAACGATGGCTGCCCAGTTTCTTGCAAAACAGACGCGGGGCTTTTGATAGTTTGACCACCGCATGAAAGGAGCATACCGAGGACGATGCACATTGTTGTAAATTGTTTCATATTGCATAGTGTACTAGTGGTAGCAAAGAATACGAGTTCAGCGTACCATTTAGCAGTATGACAGCCGACGTTTCAACAAATGAGGGTAATTTCTTCAACGAGGTTTCCAAAGTAATCGAACTTATCCGCCCATCCATTCAACTTGATGGCGGAGATATCGAACTTGTCTCTGTTGATAAAAAGGGAGTGGTTTCGATCCGTTTCCAAGGCGCGTGCGTAGGATGTCCATCTGTGGACATGACACTGCAAGGCGGAATTGAAGCGACATTGAAAGAACACGTGCAAGGCGTTTCCCTCGTTCAAGCTGTAGAATAAATGCAAGTCACTGCCCTTACATGGGTTGCAGAGCCTTTTTCTTATTAAGACTAGATATGAACCACCCTATTTGCTACTATGGTTTGCGGTGGTTCGCGCAGGCTGCGCGATGTAGATGAAGTGGAAGTGGCGGCAGGAGGCTCGCATATGCTCGTAATAACTAGAAGAGAAGGCGAAGAAGTCGTCATTGGTGATCCGTCAAGCCCAATTGGCGTAATTCGAATCGCTACTATCAAAGGCGATAGAGTTCGCATTGCGCTAGATTTCCCACGAGAAATTGCAGTACACAGAAAAGAAGTTGCAATTGAAATTGCAAACTCTGGACCTGCGATTGCTGGCAAAATTAGACCTGCTACAAACGAATAACTCCAAGCCTTGCACCAACTAGAGTCAGAACATTTGCAAACAGCAAAGGGTATTGGCTGCATGAGTACATTCCTTCAATAATTATGGACTTGCTATAGTTGTAGTCCAGAATTGCCGCAATGGTAGATTTTCGATGGATAAAAAGAAATGGCTCGCGGCATGTGGTGGGTC
>JABJDN010000058.1 GCA_018665385.1 Phycisphaerae bacterium
CATCGAAGCGATGATGCAAGATGGAAAAGCATTGCAGTCAGGGACATCGCATTTTCTTGGACAAAACTTTTCGAAAGCACAAGATATTTCGTTTCAAAACGATAAGAAGGAAGTGGAGTTTGCTTGGACAACAAGTTGGGGCGTATCGACGCGATTGATAGGCGGCCTCATCATGACTCACGCTGACGACGATGGCATGGTTATTCCACCAAGACTCGCTCCATCTCACATCGTTATTATTCCTATTACCTTTAAAGCGGATGACCCTGACGCAATTTTGAATTATTGCCACAAGCTCGCAGATGATTTAGGCGTATTGAATTACCACGGGCGAAATGTTACAGTTGAAATTGACAATCGTGATATTCGTGGCGGCGAGAAAACTTGGGGTTGGGTAAAGAAGGGCATTCCAATTCGTTTAGAAGTTGGACCACGCGATATGGAAAGCGATTCTGTCTTCATGGCGCGTAGGGATAAAAGTCCAAAAGAAAAAGAGGGCGTGCCACGCGTTGAGTTTATTGAAACCGTGACGGACATACTTGATGCTATGCAAAAAGGGCTGTTCGATAGAGCACTCGCTCGCCGCGAAGAAGCAACGAAAACAATCGATTCCAAAGAAAAATTTTACAAACATTTTGAGGGCGAAGGCAGTGGATTCGTGTACGCGCATTTCTGCGGCGACCCTGCAGTGGAAGATGAAATTAAAGGTGACTTGAAAGTTACTCTCCGTTGTATACCACTTGCAGGGCACGACGAAGAAGGCGATTGTATCTTTACTGGTAAACCTTCAAAACAACGTGTTTTGTGGGCCAAATCGTACTAGGTGTTTCCTGTAGTGTTGTAGTGGAGTAATGAGGTTTCTCCTGTAACAGTCCAAAAATTACAAGAAAGAGCAATAACATGTTATCGGCTCATGTCTATGGCATGAGCCGGTCGATGTCTACTAACCGCCAATGGTGGGCGGCGGTTACGGAAAATTCCCCTAGAAAACCCGATTGTTGCGGGAAGAGCAACAATCGTTTTTCTTGGGGGAAGCTTGTTATTGTGGAAGTATGAGGTACTCTAAGAGAATGCATAATTGTGAACCAATCCCATTTTCCGTAGCGCAAGCATACGGCGCGCACCTTGCACCGCAAGTTGAAGCACCCGTGCATGCTCAGCCAATGCAAACACTAGTCGCTGCAACAGTGCCTGGCAAAGTTGCATTTGATGGTATTGAAGTTTCCAATTTGCAACCATTGCAAATGTATTCACGCTGCGCAGATCGCATCGAAGCTGCCACGCGCGTTGCTACTGGTCAGCAATTGAATACTCAAGCTTGATATTGTTTTTCGGGTAAATCGAACCTTAGTACAGCGGTGCCTTTTGGCATGTGCATAGTTGCGTTCGTTAGTCCTGCAGGTAACAAGATGGTTGTTCCAAGGGGAGTGTCAATTGGAACAGCATGTTCGATGCGTGCGTTGCCTTCAACGACCATGCACACAACTGGCGTTGCATCAACAACTAATTCAAGCGAGGTATCTTCAATCGATTCAATGCGCTCGATTGAAAAGAAGGGTGTACTTGCAAAATGTGTTGTTACAAAAGAACCGCTCTGCAAAGGTGCCGGTTGATTGAACATTAGTTGCTCTCCAGTGAAGTCGATACATTCCATCGCTTTGTCAACATGCATTTCTCTGCCCGTTCTACCCCAGTCCCAAACACGAAAGGTGGTATCGCTTGGTGTTTGGACTTCTGCAACAAGAACACCAGCACCAAGGGCGTGGCAAGTTCCGCTGGGCAAATAATAACACTCGCCTTTGCCAACGTTAATTGCATTGAGTACTTCAGGAACCACGTCGTTTTCAATGGCAGTGCGTAATTGCTCTTCCGTAGTACCCTCTTTAAGCCCAACATAAATGAGCCCGTTCGGTGTTGTATCCAGAATAACCCACGCTTCGCTTTTTAGATGCGCTTCAGGATGCCGCGAAGCGTATGCTTTACTTGGGTGCACTTGGACAGATAAGTTGTCGCATGCATCTAGGAATTTAATGAGCAGTGGGAACGATGCATCAAGTAGTGTTCCGGCGAGTGGGCCGTTTGCAATAATGCTTTTGCCATCTGGAATAGATGTTGGTAAATCAGCAAGTTCCCATGATTCGCCGATCGAACAGTTCGCCGGTAGATGTTTGCCGAATTTTTCTAGTGTTCGTCCACCCCAAACTTTCTCTTTTAAAATTGGCGTAAAGGTAAGGGGATAGGGTTCCATTACATCATCATGCCGGTGATTTGCGCTTCAAAAATAAAGTTTCCGTCAACGTATCCTTGTGTATCGCAAACAAATCGGCGACGTTGGAACTTGCGAATGACCGAAACTACTGCAAGTATATTTCCTGGAACTACTTGCCCTCGGAAGGAGCATTTGTCGCACCGAGTGAAACCCATGAAGTGATTGCTTTCTGCATTCCTGTGGTAAAGGATGCTGCTCATTTGTGCAGCAGACTCAATCATAAGGACGCCAGGATAAATCGGTCTTCCAGGAATGTGGCCTGCAACCCAAAACTCATCGTCTTTGACTTCTTTAATGCCAACACCAGTTTGGTTGTCTTCACTTACCCACGCCACGTAGTTGAGTTGCCGCATATCGCCAGTTTGAGGATTTAGTTTTCCAACAGTTTCTTCTGTCATAACAACATTCGACAGATTTATTGTGTTGATGTCAAGTATTGGTTCTATAGCCATAGCTGTGCAGAGTATCAAAGAAATAGGCTCAAGCGATGCTTGAGCCTATTTCTTTTGTATCTTAGTTAGTACTAGTTAACCATCGCTGTCGCGAAGGCCAAGAACGTCTTTACGAACATCTTGAGCAGCAGCTTTGATGTCTTGCATAGCTTTACGAACGCGAGTACCAGCAGCCTTGTTGCCGCCTTCGCATTTAGCCATATCATCAGTTACATCGTTCACAAGTTGTAATAGTCGGTCGTATGATTCCATCGTGAGTGCCTCCAAAGCGTTGTACTAGGTATTTCCTAGGGTGTGTAGTTTTGGGGCACTTTTGGAATGCCCCTCGTATGCGTTTCAATGCATTCTTTATCGGCTGAATAGGCTTTGCAACCCCGTAATTGCATAAATTTCCTGAAAATAGGTGTTTGTTCGGTATATATTTGGGTTTCAGACTTGTAATTCAGCAATTTCAAGGTTTGAACCGCTGTACCGTTTCGCAATTGGGGTTGCTACGGAATCGCAAAATTCGTCCACTTGCTCTGCTGAGCGGCCTATAAATCCGCTCGGGTCAGTAGCTATTGCAAGGTCTACGCTTGCAAACATTGGTTCGCTAGCTAACCGAGTCAGGAGGTCATTTTCAATACCTTCTTCCTTGATTTGGCGAGCAACTTCAATAGCATGGCTTCGGACAACCTCGTGGGCATCTTGCCTGTCAGCGCCGTTTCGTACGGCTTCCATCATGAGGCGTTCTGTGGCAAGGAAGGGCATTTCCTTTTGTAGGTTCTTGGCAACGCTCGCTTCATGCACGATGAGACCATCTGTCACATTATGCAAGACATCAAGTAGGCCATCCAAAGCAAGGAATGCCTCTGGCAATACCATGCGCCTGTTTGCAGAATCATCCAACGTTCGCTCCATCCACTGGACGGATGCAGTTTGCAGGGCGTTTGGTGGCATATTCATCACGAAACGAGCAAGTGCGCATACGCGTTCGCAGCGCATTGGATTCCTTTTGTACGCCATTGCAGAAGACCCAATTTGTTTTTTCTCAAATGGTTCTTCAAGTTCGCCGCGGTTTGCAAGAAGGCGAATGTCTGTAGCGAACTTATGTGCTGCAGCTGCAACTGCAGCAATCGAGGATAGTATGTGGGCGTCAACAATTCGAGGGTATGTTTGCCCAGTCACAGCAAGGCGCTGCTGAGGATCCCATCCCATTTTTTCTGTAACCATCGCATCAAGTTTGAGAACTTTGTCATGGTCGCCGTCGAACAAATCAAGAAACGATGCTTGCGTTCCAGTTGCGCCGCGAACACCACGAAATCGTAGGGTGGAAAGTCTAAACTCAAGATCTTCTAAGGTAAGCGCAAGTTCCTGCGCCCAAAGAGTTGCTCGTTTACCGACGGTTGTTGGTTGTGCTGGCTGATAATGTGTATACCCAAGTGTCGGCAGGTCGCGATATTGTTTTGCAAAAGTTGCAAGGTTTGTAATAACAGTTGCAAGCTTCACTGTGATCAGTTGTATTGCGTCCCTAAGTTGCAGCATCTCGGTATTGCAATTGACGTATTGGCTTGTTGCACCAAGGTGAATGATAGGGCGGGCTGTTGGGGCAACATCGCCAAGGGTGTGGACATGTGCCATAACATCGTGCCGAAGTTCTTTTTCGTATTTTGCCGCCGCTTCAAAATCAATATCATCGAGGTGGGCTCTCAGTTCTGCTATCTGCTCTTGTGTAATATCTAATCCGAGTTCTCGCTCAGACTCTGCAAGGGCTAGCCATAACCGCCTCCATGTGCCTATTTTGCGTCTTGAAGACCAAATTTCTTGCATTTGCTTCGATGCATAACGACCTGAAAGAGGTGATTGATATCCAGCGTGCTCATCCATACTCGTATTGTACTCGCTTGGAGAAACGGCAACCTGCATGCTCTTTCGCATCGACCTGCCAAACAGCCTTTGACCTGGTATGGGACCTGGTCATGTACCAGGTCAAGGGCTGCGGATACCATATTGCTATGGCTTGGCTGACAGTATTTGGGATTCCCGCAATGGCATACGTAATGGGCGTGACTGCATTGTTGTTTCGTATGAATGACCGCCCTCAGAACCCCGTTCTACTCGTTGGAGCCGGCTTGCTAACAGCTGGAATCTACATTTTTCACAGGACCTCTATTACCTACGTAGAGCCTATGCAAGAGCGGCATAGAATTGCTCTCAAGCATCGAATGATTCTGCGGGTTCTGGCATTCTTGCTCGGAGTACTAGCCACGGCAATATTTGCACTGCACCACCCCATGGCAACACTTTTGGTTTTTGGTGCACTTGCGGGCGTCATCGCTTATGGGCGGAAAACGATTACAAGGCCGCTTCGGACTGTTTTATATCTGAAACCAATTGCTGTTGGTACAGCTATTACTTGTTTTGCTTGGACACTGAATGATTTCGAGAATGGAATAATGTCTGTTATCGCATTCGTATTATTCTGCACTGCAGATGCTCTATGTTGCGATCTTGAAGATTGCACATTCGATTCGGCAACAGGTTGCACAACGATGGCGACGAGATTGGGTGTTCATCGTACGTGGATTGTTGCAGGGCTTTTGTATATTTGCGCAGCTTTTCTCTTGCAGGCAACTGTTGGTTGGCTATTTCTTGTTTCATTCGCGTTACCGATTGCACTCCGCAGTAACAAACGAGAAGTTATTGACCTGAGGCCAGTTCTCGTTCTCCTGTTATTATGGGTGTTATGATTGAGGAATCATGGGCAATTGCAATTTTGTTAGCGTACCTTGCAGGGAGCGTTCCCTTTGGCGTGCTCATCGCAAAATCAAAAGGTGTAAACATTCGGGAAGAGGGTTCTAAAAACATCGGTGCAACGAACGTTGGCCGAGTCCTTGGCAAAAAATACGGCTTGATTTGTTTTTTGTTAGATGTACTCAAAGGTGCCTTGCCAGTGTTTCTTTTTGGTCTGTATGCAAAACATTTTGGACAAGATATAAATGAAATTTCAACCAAAGCGATGCTTGTTTGGATTTGTGTTGCACTCGCTGCACTCCTGGGACATATGTATTCTCCATGGTTAAAGTTTGGCGGCGGTAAGGGTGTGGCAACTACGTTCGGAGGCATGGTCGCAATGTGGCCACTCTTAACTGTACCGGTGTTGGTTGCTTTCGTAGCGTGGATGATTACAGCCAAGTGTTCCAAGATAGTTTCGCTTGCAAGCCTTATTGCAGCACTTGCACTGTTTGGCGATACTGTTCTGAAGG
>JABJDN010000057.1 GCA_018665385.1 Phycisphaerae bacterium
AAAATGCCGGCATGAACTTCGTTCGTGTACAACAAAAATTACTTCAAGGGATACAAGCGGCGACGTCGGTACCTCTGTCACGGCCCCGTTAGAAGAAAGCAGAAATACGCTTCACGATGTTGCGGCCGCTTCAGCCAACAGATGCTCAGAGGCGCTACGTGTTGTTGAAGAGTTTTTAAAGTTAGCTAAGGAAACAAACACCGTAGAAGGCATTCGCTACACGATGTACGACCTTTCAGCGGAAGTGCTGCATGGCTTGGGCGCAAAAGCAAAAAAACAATGGAGCCTATGCTTTGTTATGACAGTAGACGACTGTGTGTTGCCGTGGCAGGACACGCTCAAACAATCACTCGTCGCGGGGTGCGATTGCGTACAGATTCGCGAGAAAGAACTTAACACGCATGATTGTATTTCTCACACTCGCAAGGTTTTAAGCACTGCAAAAACATTCGGTGCGCAGGTTATAGTGAACGACCGAGTAGATGTCATGCTAGCGACAGGCGCTGATGGGGTACACCTTGGAGAGGGCGACATGCCTATTCAAGATGCACGGAAACTGTGCGGAACTGATTTTATAGTGGGTGCGACAGTCCACAACGCCACAATGGTTCCAACCGCAATTGCTTTTGGCGCAGACTATATCGGCGTTGGAGCCATGTTTGCTTCGTCCACAAAACCCGAAGTGCCGGTTGCGCCACTTGGGTTGTTAAAAAACGCACTAGCGTATAACCACCTTGCAGTTGGCGGCATAACACCTGAGAATGTGCAGGAACTGTATGCAGAAGGATGCAAAGGCATAGCGGTAAGTTCTGTAATCGCGCGATCAGACACACCAGAAAAAGTTATTGCAAAACTTCTACGACCGGAGCACCAATCAGCATGATTCTTGCAAGCGCAGAACACCATGGAGTTGTATCAACAACCCTCACTACGTTTATATCCCTTTTAGCATTCGCCGCAGTTATAGGCGTGCTTGCAAAGTTTATAAAGGTTCCGTACACCATAGCATTGGTACTTGCAGGTCTAGTTGTCGCTGTCTTTGGGGCGGCACCAGATGGCGTTGTGATTACGCACGAACTCATTCTTGTTTTACTCTTGCCACCGCTATTGTTTCAAGCAGGTTTGCACCTAGATATTGCATTACTTCAAAAAAAAGCCGTACCCGTGGTCATTTTGGCAATTCCGGGCGTGCTCGTTTCAACAGTGCTTGTGGCAGTGGCTGTTCGACCGTTTCTTGGGGACAGCGCATGGATACCAGCGCTGCTATTCGGCGCAATGCTCGCACCAACAGACCCAATTTCCGTTCTAGCCACGTTGAAAAGCGCCAAAGCACCCAGTAAGTTAAAAACCCTCATCGAGGGTGAAAGTTTATTTAACGATGGAACAGGCGTAGTTCTTTTTTTAATATTGCTTGCAGCAGTGTACCCAGCAGGAAATCAAGAAGGGGCACTTTCTCTTGTTGACGGTGTAATGCAGTTTGTTAAAGTTGCAGGACTCGGAATTGTCTTTGGCTTAGGATTTGGTCTTATTGCGTTTTGGATTCTACGAAGGCTCAACGACCACGTACTTGAAAACGCAATCACCATAGTGTTAGCGTGGGGTTCATTTATAGTTGCAGAACAAAGCGGGGCTTCTGGCGTTATCTCGGTTGTAGTTGCTGGACTTATCATCGGAAACTACGGCACAAAACTTGCGATGAGCGACCAGACCGTGCAGACAATTAATACGTTTTGGGAATCTATAGATTTTATTATTAACTCCATTGTCTTCTTGCTCATCGGTTTAGAACTACAAGACATTGGTGGACTTGAAGCATTGTTACAAAAAGATGTATTGCTTGCAGTTGTCGCAACGTTCGGAGCAATTATGGTTGCACGAGGCCTGTTGGTGTATCCAACAGCGTACACCATTGGAAAACACTGGCCCAAAGGATGGAAACACGTTGTGTTTTGGTCTGGGCTGAAGGGCTCAATACCCCTAGCACTTGTTCTAGGATTGCCAGGCGGCGATTTAAAGGAGACCCTTGTTCCAATTGCATTTGGCGTAGTCTTAGTGAGTTTATTGTTGCAGGGATTAACCGTTGGTCCACTTGTTCGCAAAACAGGTGTAGCGAGTGGTTAAGAATTTTTCGTGTACGTTCCTTGGAACAGGAACATCTGCTGGTGTTCCTGTAATTGCCTGCGACTGCGAAGTGTGTACGAGCGGGGATTTGAAAGATTCACGGTTGCGTTGCAGTGTCTGCATCCGCTTCAAAGACGATAAAGGCCTGGACCGAGTAGTCTTAATTGATACCTCGCCAGACCTTCGGCAACAAGTACTTCGGGAAAACCTTGTTCGTTGCGATGCGATTTTATTCACCCACAACCACGTTGACCACACTTTCGGCTTAGACGACATTCGGATGTTCAATATCTCGATGCAACAAGCCATAGATATTTATGCTGAGCGTCACACACTCGACCACCTTCACCGTGTGTTTCAACATGTGTTTGAATCCCACAAAAATGTCAATGATTCGTTCGTTGCAAACCTCATTCCAAACGAACTTGTAGTCGGCGAGCCAATACTTTTACATGGCGTCAGTTTCACACCCATTCGTTTGTTGCATGGACGGCTACCAATTGTTGGATATAGAATAGATGCTCCTGGCGGTCCTTCGATGGCGTACTGCACAGATGTTTCTTCTATTCCACCTGAAACTTGGCCTGAACTGCTTGGACTCGATATTCTGGTGCTTGACATGCTTCGTTTTCGTCACCACCCAACCCATTTAACGCTGAATCAAGCTATTGAAATAGCTGAGCAGGTCGACGCAAAACAGACGTATTTCACCCACATGACACACTGTATCTTGCACAAAACGGTAAACGATGGGCTTCCCGAGAGAATGCACCTTGCCTACGACGGGTTGCAACTCTCGTAGAGTCATTTCTGGTACAATTTGTCTCCTTATGGCACAAATACGCGCTATCCGAAAACGTATGACTGCGGTTGGAACAATCGCTCGTATCACCAAGACGATGCAGATGATTGCAACAGCCAAATTTACCGCTGCGCTCACACGAGCAAAAAACTCTCGTCCCTACACCAACGCTATTCGTAGCCTTGTTGGAGAAGTTTCTGGTGCTGCCGGCGAATACGATTCACCTCTTTTTGAAGCGCAAGCTGGAGCCAAGAAAGAACTACTTCTTGTCATAGCATCCGACCGTGGTCTTTGCGGTGCGTACAACGGAAACGTATTCAAAAAAGCATTGCAACACATACGCGCCTGTCGCACCGACGATAAAGAAATTGCAGTTGAAACATCAGGCAAAAAAAGTGTTGCATTCTTTAAATTTCAAAAAATGACTCCCGAAGCGCAGCACGTACTTGGCGACAAGCCAAGTTTTGAAGATGTCGCTCGAATTGCCGACCATTACATGGAAGACTTTGCTGAAGGGAAGTGGAATAAAATTTCAGTTGCGTATATGCGCTTTGAAACGAACGCTCGCCAAATTCCCGAAGTTATTCAACTTCTTCCACTTGCCCCAGAAGCAAATCAACAGGAAGAAACGACTGGTTCAGCCGCAAATTATGAATTTTCACCATCTGCTGGTGAAATTCTTGACGACCTATTGCCACGCAGCGTAAAAACAGCACTCTTCCAAATGTTTAACGATTCGGTCGTGAGTGAAAACATCATGCGTATGATCGCGATGAAAGCAGCAACCGAAAACGCTAACGATCTTGGAAAAGATTTACGCCGCGATTACAACCGCGCTCGCCAAGCACAAATTACAACAGAGCTCACTGAGATTATCTCTGGTGCAGCTGCTCTGGAATAATCGCACCAATGCCACTTTATACCCGAACAGGTGACGATGGCACAACGGGGACATACGGCGGTGGCCGCACAGAAAAAAACAGCGCTCGCATGCATGCCGTTGGCGACGTAGATGAGTTGAACGCAAGTATTGGGCTATTACAAAACAAAAAGTTTCAACCATTGCAATCACTACTCTTTGATGTGGGCGCAGACCTCGCTACTCCCCTGGCAAGCACCCAAGTACGAAGAATAGACGCGAATGATATTTTGTTTTTAGAGAATTGGATTGATACAACAGACGAGCAAAACGAACAACTAAAAGTGTTTGTGTTACCGGGTGGATCTTTACAATCAGCACAACTCCACTTTTCGCGTACTGTGTGCAGGCGTGCAGAGCGAAGTATTATTACCCTGTTGCAAAACGGGGAGTGTTCTTCAGAACTCGTTATTTTTGTTAACAGATTAAGTGATCTTTTGTTTGCTCTTGCTCGGTTCGCGAACAAACAAGATGGCGTAGACGACATACCATGGACACCTAGAAGGACGGAACAACAATGACTATTCGAATTGGAATCAACGGTTTTGGACGAATTGGGCGGCTAGTATATAGAGCATCAGCAATGACAGGCGACTTTGAAATTATCGCTATCAACGACCTTGTTCCCGCGGATAATCTTGCATATTTACTTCAACACGACACCATGCATGGTCGCTTTGCGAAGAATGTCGAAGTAACCGGAGATGGGTTTGATGTTGAAGGCATGCAAACTAAATGCCTCAGTGAGCGTGACCCATCAGCGTTGCCATGGGGCGACCTTGGTGTTGATTATGTTCTTGAATCAACTGGGTTTTTTACAGACTACACCGGTGCACACAAACACGTTGAAGCTGGTGCAAAACGCGTGCTAATTTCCGCTCCTACAAAAACACCCGGCGAAGTACCAACGTTTGTATACAAGGTAAACAGCGGCGAATACGACCCAGCAAATCACACAGTGCTTTCAAACGCTTCTTGTACAACAAACTGCTTGGCACCAATTGCGAAAGTTATTGATGATAATTTTGGTCTTGAGGAAGGTCTTATGACAACAATTCATGCGGCGACTGCGACCCAGCCAACGCAAGACGGTCCAAGTAAAAAAGATTATCGTGGCGGCCGCAATGCTTATATGAACATTATTCCTGCAAGCACAGGGGCGGCAAAAGCTGTTGGCCTTTGCCTTCCACAGTTGCAGGGGAAACTAACCGGGATGGCAATGCGGGTTCCAACAGCGGATGTATCGGTAGTTGACCTTACTGTGAAAACAAAAGAAGCAACAAGTTACGAGGCTATTTGCGAAGCAATGAAAACCGCCTCAGAAGACGCCATGTCTGGAGTGCTCGGGTACACAGAAGACCCGCTTGTAAGCGCTGATTTTGTTGGAGACCCTCGAAGTTCTATATTTGACGCAAAAGCAGGCATCGGGCTTAGTGACAAATTCTTCAAGGTGGTTAGTTGGTACGATAACGAAGCGGGCTACTCGAACCGCTGCGTTGACATGATGAAAATGATGGCAGCAAACGATTGACTTACACAGAACACATAAAAAAGGCGGATCATTGATCCGCCTTTTTTTATCTTAACATGTCGTGTTACGCTAATTCTGGGAAAGTAGTCTTTACCGTGTTTACCAAATCTGCAACGTGCGAAGCGGACTCATCCATAAGTGCTTGTTCACTTGCATTAAGGTCAATTTGTACAACACGCTCAACGCCGTTTTTACCAAGTACAGCGGGAACGCCAACAAACATACCATCAATTCCAAATTCACCTTCGCAGTATGCAGCGCATGGCAAAATTCGTTTTTTATCTTTTATAATTGCTTCGGCCATTTGCACGCTACCACTCGCAGGAGCGTAATAGGCGCTTGTACCCATAAGTTTTACAACCTCACCACCACCTGCTTTGGCGCGATCTACACACGCCGTAATTGTTTCCTCTGGAAGAAGTTGCGAAACAGGAATTCCATGCACAGACGTATACCTTGGTAGTGGAACCATATCGTCGCCGTGGCCACCTAAGAGCAACGCTTGGATATCCTCAACAGAGACATCAAGTTCCATCGCTAGGAATGCGCGGAATCGTGCAACATCAAGGCACCCTGCCTGGCCAATGATTCTGTTTGTAGGAAAACCAGAGGCTTTCCATGCTGTGTACACCATTGCGTCAAGAGGATTGGAGACAATAATCATGACGGCGTCAGGTGCAGCGGCCGCTACTTGTTCCGAAACCGATTTTACAATTTTAACATTCGTTGCGATAAGGTCGTCTCTGCTCATGCCAGGTTTACGTGGAATGCCAGCGGTGACAATGACAACATCGCTCCCTTCAACATCTTTGTAATCGCAAGTCCCTGTAATGTTTGCGTCAAACCGCTCCATTGGGCTTGCGCAGAACAGGTCAAGCGCTTTGCCCTGGGCGACTCCTACGGAATCTGGAATATCAACAAGTACAATGTCACCAAGTTCTTTGGACGCTGCCCAAAGTGCGCATGACGCACCAACATTTCCTGCTCCAATAACGCTTATTTTTGCTCTTTGCATATATAAAAAACCTTTCCTTTGGCTGTTTTAGTGTGAAACCGCAGATTCTACACGATTCCAAGCAGGGCTTGTGGCTATGCTACCGACATGTTGAAACAAACCATTATTGGTGGTCTACTTTGCAGAATAACCCTGTTATTGGCAGAGTTATAAAAAACAAATACATGTACCGACTCATATCAATACTTTTATCAATAGTACTTTTTGGTTGTTCGCACGCACCAGAAACAGGTCGCTCGCAATTCATCGCTATCTCTCAATCGCAAGAATTACAACTTGGGAATGATGCGTATGCAGAGGTGTTACAAGAAGAGTCAATAGTTACTTCGGGTCCGCAGTTTGAAATGGTACAACGTGTCGGCGAAAAAGTTGCAACAGCAGCAAACCGACTGTATCCAGATGTAGTAGCGGGTTACCAATGGAAGTTCTCACTCATTCGCGACAACGATATGGTGAATGCATGGGCACTGCCGGGCGGAAAGTGCGCCGTGTATACGGGGCTGTTGCCCGTCACCGAAAACGAAGACGCCCTTGCAATTGTTATGGCACATGAGGTAGCGCATGTTATTGCAAGACACGGGGCAGAGCGTTCGAGCCACGCAATGTTGTCAGCAGTTGTTGCGGGTATTGCAATGAGCGAGATGGACGAAACCGATCGCCTTTTGGTTCTTGCTGCGTACGGAGTAGGCGTAGCTTTGCCATTTTCTAGAACGCAAGAAACAGAAGCAGATCAACTTGGTCTGTATATTTCTGCAGATGCAGGGTACGACCCACGCGAAGCAATTCCACTCTGGGAGCGTATGGGCAAGGCTGGCAGTAAAGCGCCAGCTGAATTTTTGTCTACTCATCCAACTTCTGAAACCAGAATTAAACAAATTCAGGGGTGGATGCCCAAGGCGATGATGTACTACGACAACTCCGTAGCACACGAAGCCGCTCAATCACCTTCAAACTAAGCGTTTTTATTCACCAGCAACCCACGCTGCTCGTCGCTCCATAGGATCAAGTTCGAACATAGAATCAGGAGCATTGCCGACAACACGAACGCTATCGAACGTCACCATTGTTTCGCCAGTCATGTTATTTTTTATTGAGCGCACCATTGGAACCCGCACACCCTGAGTCTCATCGAATGCAGAATACGATATTGTGTATGGAAGCGATCCTCCAATTTCCTCAATGACCCGTGCAGAGTTTGCAATAAAAAACCACAAAAACACTGTTTGCGCATGCGTAATCGACTCTGGTAGGATGCGTGCATGGCAACGGTAGACCAAAATAGTATTGCACCAACCTCGGGTGTTCCCCAATCGAAGCAAAAAATTTCACTCCTCATGCTTGCGATGATGAACACAGCAGTTGTCGTTGGCCTTGAAGGACTTCCAGAGGTCGGGGGTTTTGGTCTTTCGCTTATTTTTTATTATGCAGTCTTTACGGTCATTTATTTTTTGCCCGTGGGGCTTGTTGCTGCAGAACTTGGCGTTGGCTGGCCAGGCGAAGGCGGCGTGTATAGCTGGGTAAAAGAAGCGCTTGGCGAACGTTGGGCATTTCTAGCAATTTGGTGCCAATGGCTACAAATACTTGTGTGGTACCCAACTGTACTTGCAGTGTGCGCAGTATCAGCTTCGTATATGTTCGACCCATCCTTTGGCGAAAAAGCATGGTTTGTATTGATTGTTAGCCTAGCAATCTTTTGGTTTGCAACAATAATTAATTTCAAAGGCATTCACGAAAGTGGCCGGATGACTTCATTCCTTCTTATCGTAGGAACCTTGTTACCAGTGCTTGCAGCAATCGGACTTGCGGCATGGTGGTTACTTGATGGCAGAGAATCTGCGATTCCACTTGAAGCTTCTGCAATCATCCCAGATATTTCTTCTGTTGGGCAAGTTGTTGGCGTGCTTGCAATATTCTCATTTTTATCTGGGCTTGAGGTTAATTCTGTGCACTTTAGAAATACAGAAAACCCGCAACGTAACATTCCAAGGTCGCTTCTCATTTCCGGCGTGTTAGTACTTGGAGTTTCTATTCTTGGAGCACTCAGCGTGGCTGTTCTTGTACCAGTTGGGAGCATTAATCTTGCTTCGGGTACATTGCAAGTGTTTGAAAAAGTGTTTGGTGTACTCGGAGTGCCGTGGTTACTCCCAGTGATAGCGGGGTGTGCGCTTCTTGGTATGGTCGGTCATATTATGATTTGGGTCATCGGCCCTACAGAGTCGCTACGGGTGGCTGCCAAAGACGGGCTGATTCCAGCCGTGTTTCAAAAAATGACAAAGGGCGGGGCACCTAAAAACGTTATGCTTTTGCAAGCAGCAATTGTTTCCATAATTTGTATGCTTGGGATGTTGATAAACCTGAACGATGTGTTCTATGTGTTGACTGTTATTTCAGCACAAATTTACTTGGTGATGTACGCGCTCATGTTTGTTTCGGTGATCGTGCTTCGCTTTACAAAACCAGATATCGACAGACCGTTTCGTATCCCTGGCGGAACACCAGGTCTTTGGATTGTTGCTGGCACAGGCCTTATCGCGAGCGTGCTTGGAATATGTTTTATGTTTGTACCACCGGATATGCAAGATGTCACAATTAGCGCCACTATGTTCACCCCAATCATTTTGATTTCATTTGCTGCCATCATTGGCATTCCGTTTGTTTTATACAAGCGGATGTGATGGGCCCGGTGCATTTGAATAGACCTGAGTAGTATGCAGTCCCTATTTTAGCTAGTCGCACGCGCCCCAGCTACCCACAACTATAAGCAAGTCACTTACA
Source organism: Phycisphaerae bacterium (assembly GCA_018665385.1). Classification (GTDB taxonomy): domain Bacteria; phylum Planctomycetota; class Phycisphaerae; order Phycisphaerales; family SM1A02. The sequence goes on from JABJDN010000057.1 coordinate 9,164, forward strand.
TCTACAATACCGTCGCTCGAGATATCAGCAGGCGAGTTCATTTGGCCCCAGTGCTCGATAATTTGGAGTAAATCAACAACACCGACTGTGTCATCCATATTTATATCACCGTTACAGGTTGCTGGCACAACAATCGCGCAGGCCTGATCGTTTGTATCGTCGTAATTCCCGCCCTTGTTATCCTGTGTAACCCGAACCCACACCATATCACTTACGGTGTTTGGCACAGTCCAGTCGTATCTATGAATGCTATTTTGCGTGTTGTCGCCTACCGGCAAATCAATGGCAACTGGTTCCCACGGTCCTTTTTGGCCGCTTACGGAGTAATGCAAATCCCAATTGATTGTGTCATGGGGAATAGTAATTTTCCACGTGACTTCGAGCGTTGTGCCAACTTCTAATACATCATTTCCTGATGGAGTTAAAAGTTGCACATGGCCAAACGCTGCCGTTGAAATGAGAGCAGAAGTTAGTAAGAAGTGAGATGGTGCCATTGTGTCGTTTTCCTTGAACACTTTATTCGTAACTTTGTGCTCGAAGTTCCTACAAACACAATTAAATTTTGTACTAGTGGACCCATTACATAAGCCAAACGCATGGCGTTTGGCTTATGTAATGGGCCGAAGTGGACTCGAACCACCGACCTCACCCTTATCAGGGGTGCGCTCTAACCAGCTGAGCTACCAGCCCTAAAAGTTTCTAAAAGAAACTCGGTCGCAGTTCCTATGAACTGCGACCGAGGATTATATCAAAAGAAGACATTCGGGTAACGTATTACTCGCAAGGCCCCCAGCCACCAACAACTTCGAGTAAATCTGTGACATTAACAATACTATCGTCATTGATATCGCCCGAACAACCACTGCATGCGCCCCATTGTTCAATCATAGCGAGGATATCACCTACGCCTACGCTACCATTGCCATCAACATCTGCTGGGCAATCAACAGCATCGCAAGCACCGTTAGCGCAATAGGTTTCAGGGCCTTGCCATGTACCACCACCACCATTGCAGTTGGCTTCAGGAATTTGGATACAAGTAGTACCAGTACCTATACAACATGCGCCAGTTGAGGGTTCAGCGACAATTTTAAAGATTTCGCCGCCGAGATCGCAAATGTAAATTTCGCCGTTTGCATCTTCGCCCCAACCAGAGATAGACCCAATAGAACCAGCATCTGCAGCAAGTTCGCTTGTGCGATCTTGGTAATCGTAGATTTCGTTTCCGTCGTACTTAAAGGACCAAAGTTTGTTTGTGCAGTAATCACCAAAGAAGTATGTGCCTTGCAAACCTGGAATTGCACTACCGCGGTATATACAACCACCTGTTACAGAACAACCATAAGAGTGTGAGTATTCCCAAAGTGGAAAGACCATTGTGTTTGAATTATCGCAACCACCTGTGCTGTAGGAATTGTTTCCTTCGTAACAACGCCATCCATGGTTTTCACCACCAGACCCATTAGGAATATACGTAATTTCTTCCCAAGCGTTTTGTCCAACATCGCCAACCCATAAGTCGCCTGTTTCATCGTCAAAGTCACAACGCCATGGATTACGCATGCCGTACGCCCAAATTTCGTCGTCGCCCGTTACGCCCACGAATGGGTTATCTGCAGGGATTCCGTACGGGGAACCCGCATCAACATCAATGCGCAGCATCTTCCCAAGTTTTTGGTTTGTGATGTCTTGCGCGCGATTCCCAGGGTCGCCGCCGCTACCACCATCACCTGTCCCGATGTAGAGGTAACCGTCAGTTGGACTAAACCCGAGCCACCCACCATTGTGGTTCGAGTACGGCTGGGTTATCGACATAATGGTGTACCCACTGCCAGAGTTTGCAACATCTGGATTGCTCGATACTGTGAATCGCTCAATAATTGTGGCACCATTGCTCGCGGTATAGTTGATATAGAAGTATCCATTTTGTGCATAGTTTGGATGGAACGCTAAGCCAAGTAGCCCTTGTTCGGAACTTGTACTTACAGTTTGACTAAGAAACGCAGTGGAATTGAGCGTTCCTGTATCTAGATTAAAGATACGAATACGACCAGTGCTACCAGAGCGTTGTTCAACTATGAAAATTCGACTCGAATCGCCTGGCGCATGTGTTACCTGCACAGGTCTCGCTAGCCCAGTAATGATCCTTGTTGTTGAGAGCGGAATATCACCAAAATTTCGGTTGACGGGGTCTTGTCCCGTATGCGAAATTGCACCGTCAAAATGTTGGGCTGGTTTTGGTTTCATTGCCATACCAGCCCCCACCACGCAAAGACCGGCTATTGTTGCTGTAAGTAATGTTCTTGAAATCATGTGCGTAGCTCTCCTACAAGTTTCTTCAACTTGTTTTGTTTTCTTTCGAGAAAGTAATTGTCGGCATCTGAAACCCTATATACGCAAAACAATCCATTTAGGTTGCGTACCTGTCCGATAAACTGACGGCTTGGTACACCCGTACCAGGCACCGGTGTACCAGACCCCAAAGCGACTATTAGAGTACACCTCAGGGGTGCTCCGAGCAAGGTAAAAATGTATTATTCCCGAGTTTCTATGGGTTCACCGGCTTCATCCCACCCTGTAAGGCCCCCGCGAAGGGTTTTCACATTTGTGAATCCCTGCAAAAGGAGTTCTTTGCTCATTGCAACCGCAATAGGGTCGTTGTACGTTTCCCCAGCGACGATGATGATACCAGCGTCATCAAGACGCCATGATTGGATATGAAGCCTGCCGAATGGAATGTTGATTGCACCCAAAATATGCGATTTTCGATAACTCCACGTAGGTCTTGGATCAACCATGAAGCACTCGCTGCCGGGACCTAAGAGAGCCTTATTCCCCTCTCGCATAAGAACAGATGCTTCGCTGGGGCTCACATAACTCAAATTTTTGTCGCTTATGCCGCTACCGCAACCAATTAGAAATGAGTGCACAAAAATGAGGAAAGGGAATAGTATTCTTGCCATAATGTAAGAATACACGACCAACTTGTTCGTTGTATGGCGAATTCACGAAGGAGTCTTCAAATGTTTATTTTTTTACCACTCATGGCAGCACTTTGCGTTGGGGGCCCTCTTCCAGAGACCCCCTCATTTTTCCCAGAGGCTCCTGAAGAAGCGGAGCGTCCAGGGCGCGCAGCAACAGAAGTTCGGACAGATGTTGGCTGGGTAGGTCCCTCGCAGACATTTCACGTTGTCGTGGCAATTACACCTGATTCCCAATGGCATGTTTACTGGAAAAACCCTGGGGCTAGCGGTGGCCCAACAGAATTTGAAATCCGCGTTCCGGAAGGGTTCACCGTTGGCGAACCACAATTTCCTAGGCCATCTATATTTAGAAGCGACGAAGGGAATACGTACGGTTACGGCGAAACGGCAGCAATTTTTATTCCCGTGACTGCTCCAGAGATTTTGCGTGATGGGACCGTTGAAATTGAAGTTACGACACTCTGGCTTGCATGCAACAAAAACTGCGTCATGGGCGAGCAAACTAAAACAGTCGAAGTTTCCACGAACGCTACGATGAAAGGACCTTTGCATAAAGACCTGCAACTTTCAAAATGGGAAGAAGCACTTCCTAAACCCCTTGATGGACTAGCTGGAGGTATTGTTACAGCGATTGGTTCAACAATTTACATTTCTGGAGAATCACAACTTCGCCCAATACGTTTTATTGGTGTAGATCAAAAAGGTCTGCACTTCGAACCGAACTCCGAAATGATTATTGATGGCGATTCATTCCGCCTTCCAGTACCAGTGAAACTCGACTTCACTGCGGCAAGGGGAGACACAATCGTTGTTGAAGGATTATTATTGTTTGGACGCAAGAACACTGATCCATCGTACGCTGTGCGTGTCGAAGTCAATTCAACTACCAATTACCATAACGGTGAAGGAAACTAAGTATGTTCAAGGCAATAGTAACACTTTCTATAACAGCACTCGTTGCGACGCCAGCACTCGCGCAAATTGGTGTTCGCCCACTTGATACTACACCCAAAGAGGACAAGAAAACCGTTGAGGTGGGTGAGCAAGCCCCAGCCTTTGAACTTGTAGACCAGAACGGTAAGACGCACACCTTACAAGAGTACGAAGGAAAAATCGTTGTTCTTGAATGGTTCAATGAAACATGCCCGTATTGCAAAGGTACTTGGGGCTCAGGGCTCATCCCAAAATTACTCACAGACTTACAAGAACACAAAGCAGAAGTTGTATATCTTGCAGTGAACTCTTCCGCAAATCGTCCAGAGGATAAAATTGTAGAGAGCGGCAAAGAATTTTTAGAAGAGTTTGAAATCGAAATCCCGATATTAAATGACTACAACGGCAAGGTTGGGCGCGCATATAAAGCCCGCACCACACCACACATGTTTGTCATCGATGCTGAGGGAATACTTGTATATCAAGGTGCATTAAGCGACGATAGTCGCAGCAAAGAAGGCGCAGAAGCAGACACACACATCCTTCGCGTTGTAACGCAAATTGATGCAGGCGAAGAAGTGTCACCAAGTTATGTTCAACCTTGGGGTTGTCCCGTTAAATATGCACGCGATGGTGATCGAGGCCGCAATCGTGATGGCAAAAGTGGCCGTGGCGGCAAGGGTGGACGCGGCAGCGGCTCTGGTCCAAAATAAACACGTCATAACACTCTGCAAGTGGTTTTACCTCGCCTGTTCGACGTAGGGCCAACTCCTTTGTTACATCAACCATTGCGTTGCGTCGAATCAGGAATAACAAAGACAAAAGACTGTTGAACGCCCAGTTTGTGGGCCAGACCCTATGCCAAGCTAACTGGCATAATTATGTAGGTGAAGTTATTTCCTGAACGAATAAGCCCGGGCTTTTCGCTTTTCTTTAACTCAATTGTAATCTCATCAGCGTCGATTACTTTTAACGCATCCATGATATACACGGGGTTAAACGCGATTTCAAGTTTGTCACCAGTAAAAGATTCAATTGGGACTTCAATCTCAGCTTCACCAGTTTCAGGTGCACGACTTGTGATTTGAAGCATGTTGGTATCGAAAATTAATCGAACCCCGCGTGACTCTTCGTTCGTCATAAGATGCGCGCGCCGAACGGCTTTGTTGAGCGCGTCTCGATTGATGACCGCCTTGCGGTCAAGGTCTTTGGGAATGACGTCTTCAAATGGCGGGAACGTGCCCTCTACCAAGTTACTTGTAAGCGTTGAAGTACAGCCTGCGCCATTGTCAACGTGGAACACAATCCTGCCGTCGTGTACCTTTACAGATACCGAACCAGTACCATCGTGCAACAAACGCTTGAGTAGCGTCATGGCTTTTGTAGGAACAATGCAATCTACTTTGTCGCAGTTGCTGTCGCATGCACCAGTTGAAAGTGCAAGGCGATGCCCGTTGGTTGCAACAAGGCGTAGTTCGGAGCCACTCAAATCAAGGTGAACGCCATTGATTGCGTATCGACTGTGATCTGTAGCTGCAGCAAATACAGAACGTTCCATTAGACCATGGAAAGTGTTGGCGTCGATTGAGAAATCGGGCTCTGCGTCTCCAAAATCAACAGACTCTGGAGCCTCTGAAATTGGGAAACCAAAAATTTTGAATCGGGAATCAGAAGTTCGGATGTGCAGTTTATCTTCGTCGCTCATAATATTGAGCGTGTTGTCGTTGCAGGAGCGAGCAATTTGTGAGAATTTATCGGCAGGGATAAGCACATCGCCACTTGCTTCAAGGTCGACTTTGTCGGTTGAAAGCGTCAGGGAAATCTCGCCATCTGTTGCAGCCATTGTGAGGCGGCCGTCTTGCCCTGAAACCTTTACGCACTGAAGCGCCGGGGTTGGTGTTCTGCCTGCTACGACGCCGGTTATGAGCCCAAGCGCCTCTACTAGAGCGTCTCGTTCGCATACTGCTTTTAGATTTGTTGCTTGTTTCACTGCCATTTTTTGTGTCTCTTTACTTCCAAAAAAGTTCTTTTTCTGCGTACCACCATTGCCACTATCGCAAGTGTACCAAGTGAGCGAGAGAATCTCTCGTTCCTGCGGTTTTTCCAGTGTTTTTGCGTTGCTGAGGCGCTTCTAACCTGCGATACTGTACGCTTTCAGCAGTAGTCCTGAAAACAACCTTTTTCCACAAAAACCCACACATCCACTACCGAAGATGGAAGGATCCATAGATGTCTTTTGAAAATGCTATCCACGCCCGTGCTATCACCCTTGACACCATGTCGCTTGAAATGTGCGCAGAATCTGGAACAGGACACCCAACCTCTGCAATGAGTATTGGGCATATAGTTTCTGTTCTTATGTACCACACAATGCGGTGGCTCCCATCAGACCCATCCTGCCCCACAGCGGACCGGTTTGTGCTTTCAGAAGGCCACGCTGTTCCTGCCGTGTACGCGGCTTTGGCAGACATCGGTGCATGCATCGATTGGAATGGCGAAACAGTAACACTGAACAAAGAACATTTGAAAACATTGCGCGAAGCAGATTCGCCGCTCGACGGACACCCAAATCCAATGGAAGGCGTTGCATTCTTTGACGCAGCTACTGGCTCACTTGGCCAAGGTCTTTCGGTTGCAGCGGGTCTAGGTCTTGCAGCAATTGCAGACGACACCGGCCGTAAAATATATTGTCTTATCGGCGACGGCGAATCACGCGAAGGTCAAATTGTTGAAGCCCTAGATTTTATTATGGATCATAATTTGACGAACGTGTTGCCTATCTTTAACTGTAACCAGTACGGACAGGCCGGAGCAGTGAGCGAGCAACAATCACCAGAACGTCTTACTGCAAAACTTAAAGCATACGGCTTTGAAGTTGCAACAATTGATGGACACAGCCCAAACGAAATCAAAGCGGCATTCGACTCATTTAATGCAACGGGACGCACGCAACCATTTGCTGTTGTTGCAAGAACCGTAAAGGGTTGGGGCGCACCTTCTATGCAAGGTGGAAACTGGCACGGGAAACCCGCCTCAAAAGCACAAGTAGAAGGAGTGATTGGCGAACTTCGCCAAACGGGCATGAAGTTAACGTCTTCGCTTTCAACAGCATCGATTTCAATTCCCACACCCCCTGCACCTGCCCCTTCGACATCAACAAAATCTGAAGTCATGTCGTTTAAAGAAGCAATGATTAAATGGGACATGACAACAGTGTTGCAATCAGGAAAACTTGCAACTAGAAAAGCATACGGCATTGCTCTACGCGCCCTTGGCCACGCAAACACTGAGGTTTGGGCGGTTGATGCAGACGTAAGCAACTCTACCTTTAGTAATACATTTAGTGCAGACAGTGACCTTGCAGACCGTTTTGTTGAGTGCAAAATTGCAGAACAAAACATGTACTCCGTTGGTGCTGGCTTAAGTGCAGCAGGAAAAATTCCATTCTGTTCAACATTCTCTAAGTTTATTACTCGAGGGTACGATCAAATTGAGATGGCGATTAACTCTGGTGCGAATATTAAAATTGTTGGTTCTCATAGTGGCATTTCCCTCGCTGCAGACGGACCAAGCCAAATGTCGCTTCCAGACATTGCGTGGTTTAGAAGTTTTGGAACAATGAAAGACCACCACGGAAACCCCGGTTGTTACGTGCTCCAACCAGCAGACGCGTGGGCAGCATACGGACTTACTCTTGCAATGGCTGAGCATGTTGGCTGTTCGTACCTTCGGACATTCAGACCAGACGTTGAAATGATTTACGACGAAAGCACAAAGTTTGAACTAGGTGGCATGGAAGTGTTAACGCAAGGCCGTGACATTTTAATAATTTCTGCAGGCTACATGATTCATGAATGCAACAAGGCAATCGAAGAACTTGACCGGCTTGGTGTGGATGCAACACTTCTTGACTTGTACAGCCTTCCGTTTGACGAACACCAATTGCTTGATTTAGTAAACGAAAATAATGGGCAAGTATTTGTAGTCGAAGATAACTATGGTGGTTCGCTTGGCTCAGCAGTTGCTGACGCTTGTGCTGCTTCAGGAGATGCGTTTACGGTGGAGCAACTACACGTTCGACGCATTCCAAAATCAACCCGTACTCCTGAAGACATTCTTCGCATGTGCGGTCTACACTACACAGACATCGCAAATGGTGTAGCAGAACAACTTGGCGTACACGCAACAACCTGAGGAAACCAATATGGCTCTCGAACAACTTTACAAAATAGTGAATGAACAAATCACGCACGAACTTGGTGCAGAAATGCAATATCTTGCCATTTCTTTTTGGCTGGAGCGTGAAAACCTTCAAGGTATGGCTGCATGGTTCAAGCAACAGGCGATTGAAGAACACGACCACGCAATGAAAATTGTAGGGCTGATGAACGAGTGGGATGCACCAATTGCGCTTATTAGTCCTCCAAACCCAACGCTTGAGTTCGAAAGTCTGAAATCAGTTTTTGAAGCAGCCCTTGCGCACGAACAGCGTGTGACAGAACAAATAAACTCCATCTTCAAGACAGCACGCGAAGAATCTGCGTGGCATATAGAAGTAGCATTCCAGTGGTTTGTTACTGAGCAAGTAGAAGAAGAAGTGAACGCTCGCGATAATCTTGCAAAAATCATTATGATTGGCGATAATCCAGCTGCCCTGCTTGAGTTTGACAGACACTTAGCCACTCCTGCATAAAACATTGTTTGGTTCTCACTTATCTATAGCTGGCGGTATGTTTCATGCTTTAGAGGATGCACGCAAGCACGGTATGGATTGCGTACAAGTCTTTACAAAGAACCAAAGGCAGTGGAAAACGAAACCATTGCTCGAGGAGGATGTTTCTCGGTGGTTTCAACTGCTTGGTGAGCTTGGTTGGCGTGGGGAACGTAGAACAGTAAGCCACAACAGTTATCTGATTAACATGGCTTCGCCCGACAACCAAGCTTGGGATAAGTCAGTGGCGCTACAAAGAGAAGAAATAGAGCGCTGCGAACGCCTTGAGATTCCATTTCTTGTTTCGCATCCTGGGGCGCGCCTTGGCACACTTCGCACACGTGGAGAACCAAACGCCCTTGGCAATGAGCCTTCAAAAGAAGAAATGGCAGGCTTAGGTCGCATTGCAAAAGCGCTTGACGCGTTGCATGCAGATCTGCCCGAGTACAACACCCTGACGTGCCTTGAAACCACGGTTGGTTCGGGAACGAACCTTGGGTACGATTTTCAACACCTTGGGATACTCCGAAATCTTATCGCAGAGCCAGAGCGAGTGGGTTTCTGCCTCGACACGTGCCACATCACAGCCGCAGGCTACGATATGTCAACAAAAGCAAAGGCTTCCAAGGTATTGGAGCAATTTGATACAGATGCTGGCATTGAACACATCAAAGTAATTCACTTCAATGATTCTATTGGTGAAATTGGTTCGAGGCTTGATAGGCACACCCACATTGGTGAGGGCACTTGTGGGCTTTCCTGTTTCAAGTCATTCTTTACACAACCTCATTTTGATACTGTTCCAAAAATACTTGAGACCTCTAAGGAAGATAACGAAGCCGGTACGCCAATGGACGAAGTGAACATCGCAAAACTTCGTTCAATGGCGAAATTAGCAAGAAAACACCGATAGTATTCCCTGCATTTCGTAGTATCCTAAGCACCCATGACCATTTTCCGACTTACATTCCTTCTTTGCATTACCACCCTTGTAGGGTGCCACGCCGTTGTGCCAATTGCCAAGCCACAAGCAAGCGTTATTGAAGAAGTAACAGAAGTGGAACAAGTGACTATGAACGCTGCCGAACTCGCCAAAGAACATGGCGATTACGACGAAGCAATGCTCATGTTTCGGGAAGTTTTGAATCAAAACCCAGTAGCCGTTGATGCGTTTGTTGGTATTGGCGATATCTACTTGATTAAAAAAGATTGGGTCAAAGCAGAACCAGCGTTTGCTCGTGCCGCAAAACTTGACCCCCGCAATTTTGATGCCCAGTACGGTCACGCAGTATCGTTGCAGATGATGAAGAAGTTTATAGACGCGGTCCGTGCATACCACAGGGCACTCACCATCAATCCAGACGACATGGCTACGAACATGAACATCGCAACGACCTATTTGCAAATGGGAAGGCCGCAAAGCGCACTTGTATTTGCAGAACGATCCATTACGCTTGAGGGTGAAATTGCGCCCGCGCAGATAACGCTTGCTGCAACATACCAATTGTTACAAAGACCACAAGATGCACTAAACGCATACATTGCTGCATCCGAAGCTATGGACGAGCCATCACCACAATTGATGCGTAACATTATTTTTTTGTTAACGAAAGAAAAACGATACCAAGAAGTTGTAAATACAACTATGCAACTTGTTCAACTAGACCCCACCTCAGATACATTTGAACAACTTGGCTGGGCTGAATTTCGTTTAGGTGATTACGAGGCATCTCTTGGTGCGTATAGAACGGCAATCGACTACGACGCAAATAATTGGCGCGCACTAAATGGCGTTGGTGTGAATGAATTAAACAATTGGTTACTTGGCGACAAAGCGGATCTCGATTCGTACCAGGCAGCACGAACAGTGTTTCGCCGCTCACTTGCTATCCACCCCGACCAACCAAAAGTTATTACGCTCATCCTTCGCTACGGTCTATAGACAGCCCTGTGCACCCCGAAAAACACAGGTTTTTTCTTAAGGTGCGCAAGACACTAAATCGTTACCATATCCACCTATGCCAGACACATCATTACTTGAAACATTTGAAACACCTACCAGCAGCGCTTTTCTCATTGAACATACAAACGAAGAGTTTACTTCGGTCTGTCCAGTAACAGGACACCCAGACTTTGGAAGTATCTTGCTTCGCTACGAACCAGGCAAGCAATGTGTTGAACTTAAAAGTCTAAAACTCTATTACCAGTCTTTTCGAAACGAGGGTATTTTTTACGAAGCGGTAACGAACCAAATTTGCGATGACCTTGCAATATGTATGCAACCAAAATGGATGCAAATTGTTACACACTGGAAAGGCCGGGGTGGGATTCGAAGCACGATAACCGCATCGTTTGGGGAAGTTCCCTCGTGCTGGCAAGGCTGATATGCAACTGCTCCTTGCAACATCAAATGAACATAAACTTATAGAGGTTGGA
>JABJDN010000056.1 GCA_018665385.1 Phycisphaerae bacterium
CCTAAAGTTTGACAATAATTCTCAGGCGAATCGAAACAAACATCGCCCATGCAACAAGCTCCCATTTCTGGATCTTCAGATGCAAACGATCCCGGCAACGCAATTGGCTCATCGCTATCATTGGCCCCATCTATTGCTTCTTGAACAAATGCAAAGCCAGCTGACCTATCACCATCCACTATCCATGAATTCGCAAAAGCAAACTGCGAAAAGATACTTACAATTACTACCGTTATAATACTGTTCATTGACAATCTCCCTTGTACGTCAATTTACATACTAGTAGAAATAATTACGTATGTACAACTAAAATCAGTAAAAACCCCGCCCCACCAGTCATTTTGCGGATGAGCGTGGCGAGACGGGTGTTACAAAACAAAATAAGTACGGTTAATTCGGCAACTTTTCAAAGTATAGAATCTTTGGTTTGTCTGAAGGTGTTTCCACATTGCTGCGGTCTACCAACATGACGTACCGACTGTCGTCCACAATTTGGTCAAGGTCAGTAGCATCCCAAATGCCAGTAACAGAATTTCTCTTAAATGTACGGATGCGGAAATGCACCGTAAACATGTCGCTAGTTGTGCCCACCAAGTTTGAAATACCTGATTGCAACAAATTCATCTCTTCAAAATCGCCGCTCACACCATCACCTACGATGATGTCTTGATTGTAATACGAGTTCCGGTTTACCTCAGTGCTAATTGGCGTTCCAACTTCATTACCAATAACGCTACCAATCGAATAATCTGTGCCGTTTGTACTATCGTTGTATCCAAACGGATCCCAACTTGCATAATCAACACTCCATGCAGATGCATCACGAACGGAGTTATGCTTATCTACTACATGCCATGGCTCCATAACATCGTCTACTGTACCCCTTACTTGCAACATTCCAATTTCGGATGGCGATGAGAAACCACGAGTATGCTCTGGACCAACGCCATAGGATAAATCAAGCGCTGTAGAACGGTTGCTGTAATCCGGTCCGCCTGTAAAACCAGCATTCCCTAACACGTTTGGCAATCCACTTGATTGCTCACGCCACTGGATCATTGATTCAGGCAACAAGGCACGAGGGTTTCTGTCTACAAGATCTAATGTATTTGAATCGCTTGAATCAGTTTCGTGCACCAACTTGAACATGTGCGGCAACATTCGCAATACTTCTACTGGAGCAGTATTGATATTAATTATGCCAGGTGTTGCTTTACCAGTGTACCCATTCGCATTGTAAAAGGAGTGGATAGATGGAAGCGCAGACCCTGCACCAACTGGGTTCAAATCATCACCAACTCCATCACCGTTAATGTCAGGACGTCCTGGACCATCGCAAACAAATGAGTCCATCACACGAGAAGCGATAGAAAGCCGAGGCCATGGGTGATTACGTGCAGTGGGTACGAGGAATTCATCAAGCCCACTACGTCCACCCATCATACGTGGCGTTGCTGTATCGCCGTCAGGCAAGAACCGCAGACGGTTGACACTTTCAGACAACACTATCTTGTTATTTTCAACCTTTGCTACCCATGGCGCAAACCAATCTTCTTCAGTGCCCCATCTTGGATACATAAATTCACTGAACGTAGTAATAGTACCCGCATCAACTGAAGTACTCCCTTGCCCACCACTATCATCGTCAAGTGGACTCACTGGCAGAACAAGGTATGAATCATCTTCAACGAGCTCATGAGTACCTTCAAGCATATGGCCAAATAACCAGCAATTTAGAACTTCACCAACTTGTTCGAAGTCGTTATCTTTTTGGAGCATTTGAAGTGGGAAAGGCATAGACATATCGAATTCAATATCTGTAATCTGAATAATGTCATCCAAGTCTACATCTTCCCAAGCCGGTGTATCGGAAGCAGTTTTGTCACCATCTTTATCATCCCGTTGACCGTACCAACCTTTATCAGGATAGGACCACCGAGTATCTGGATCTGTATCGAGTAATGCTGGATCCTCAGCACCATTCATATCGAAGTACGTTGGTTTCCTAAACCGCAAACCGCCGATGACCTCACCTTCAACTGTTGTGCCTGGCCTGTATGTCCCTGCCCTAGGTGACCACACCTCAACGACAATCCATGGATCCGGATTATCCGCCAAGGTATCTTCGTCTGCAGAGTCGGGATTCATATCGCCGTCCAAGTCGTCTGGATCCCTTGGAGTTGTAGCATCTGACCATAAGAAAGCTGATGTGTATTTAATTTCAACAGGATTCGCAGTGTCTGGGCTCGTAACGTCTCTAGATTCTTCGCTGCGTATTGAATCGTGCGCTGCAAACACATACCTTGGGTTTTTCTCCCAAGGATCAATGACGTCGTTATGCCAACCGGTCTGCGCGAACCGTTTGGTGTCTGGAATATCTGCCGCCCAAGCACGACTTGCTCGATCCCATTGCATCAGCAGTGCTGAAGTGTTCGGAACAGCTTCCACTCTATCGCCTGCATAATCAGTCACAGTAATGTACCCCTCATCACCGACTTTTGCCCACTCGTTTTCAAGATCTTTCACAATACGGGCATCAAACGGATCAAGAGATTCCGGAGGGTCCAAGCGATCAACAAGAACACGCTGTTGATCCACGCCATACGTGCCATCGAATTTATACAACGCGATACTGTTTTGTTCTTCTTCAACTAGACCATCGTAGTACGTGCGTTTTGTAGACCACGTTACATTTGGAACTGGAAAGAGTTCTGTGTTATCTGGTAAATCTTCAAGTTCAATATCAAGAAAATCACGCCAGTCATTATTGAAGACATGAGTTCCCAGAGGGTCAACAATAGTTGACGATTCAGGCATCGCATACAGAATAATAGTTGCTGGATTTTCTTCAGTAGCGGGAGGGAGAATAAGATTTTCACCGCTCAGTTTTACCTCTTGGCCAAACAATTCAATTGCGTAACTATTTAAATCAATCTCTCTATCGAATGGGTTTGCTAACTGTACGAAAGCCACTGTTTCTTGTGGGCATTCATCAGTATCGTCAGTCACAATAAAGTAACTCACGCACTGATCGTCCTCACAATTATTACTTGAATCCCAATCGCCGTAGTACTCATCACAAAGAACTTCAACGATATCAAGGCAAGATCCATCGTCTAAACAGCACTGGCCGACTTGGTCACAAACATTATCATCGCATTCTCGTCCTCCGTAGTAAATACCACCAGCATTGTCGCAATCAATTTGCGCGCTCATTTCGCAAGTGCCATCTTGGTAGCAACACGCGGATGCACAATCGTTTTCAGAACACGATTCGCCACCAGTGAATTGGCCACCTAACACTTCTTCGCAGTAGTACACGAAGCCCTCAGGAGTAGTATCCGCATTCGGTACATCCATAATGTCTACGCACGACCCACTTGGCAAGC
>JABJDN010000105.1 GCA_018665385.1 Phycisphaerae bacterium
CCGCTGTTTGCCAATGCAACAGTAAGGGAACGATACAGGCTTTGGCAACTTATTGAACTTGCGCAATCTTTTGCAAAAGAGGAAACACTGCGACCTACTGAATTCGTTGAATTTGTGAAAAAGAAGCGAATAGCAGACCCAGCCTCATCTAAAGTTCAGGTGATGACAGTCCATGCTTCGAAGGGCTTGGGTTTTGATGCGGTTGTTGTATGTGACATGCAGGAATCGCTTTGGGGTACACCAGAGGTACTGACGGAAGGCAAGAGAGGAGATGTATTTTCGCCTCCAGTATGTGTGAGTTTACGAGAGAATGCAAAATTCAATTCTATTATTCCCCATCAAGAGAACATGTGGGACGAACAAACATCGAAGCAAATACAAGAAGTATTGTCGCTCTTGTATGTCGCTATGACGCGAGCAAAATATGCACTTCATATCGTTATTCCACCCCGGCCCTACGCTGTAAGTAAAGCAAAAACAGTTGACCGTTTTCTTCGGCAAGTCCTGAGCCTAGATGAATGTTTGCCTGTGGATGCAGTGGTCTGGCCACCGCAAGACGGTCCGATTGAGCATGCGAACGATGCATCTTGGTTCAGTCAAGTGGAAGACTTCGAACCAATACCCGCAAGCAAGGATACAGCGTTTGCTGTATTGCAAGAGCCCAAGCATACGAAACGTGTTGTCGCAAACTCTTCGCCATCAAGTTTAGAGGGTGGAGGCAAAGTGCAAATCAAAGAGCGGTTTGCAGGCGGTACGAATTCTGCCTTTGATTGGGGCACGCTTGTCCACAAGTGGCTTGAAGATATAGAGTGGTTTGATGCGATGCCTACCTCGGAGCAACTTATGAGGAGCGCACTTGTAGATGAGGCTGGTCGGCTCGGTACAGAAGCAGTTCTTCAAGCGGCAGAGAGTTGTATTACAGCAATGCAATCGGAACAGTTCCAAGCGACTCTTGCGAAGCCCTCAGAGTGTGCAACTGTGTATCGCGAGTTAGATTTTGCAGTGCGTGTAGACAAAGGTACAGCCCTTGCTGAAGTGATGTTAGAAGAAACAACAGATATTCGAGGGACTATCGATCGGCTTGTAGTAACGAAGGACGAGCAAGGGAAAACTATTTCTGCAGAAATTATTGATTGGAAGACAGATTCGTTCTCAGATACGACCTTGGATGAAAGAATCAACCATTACGCCCCGCAGCTAGCTTCGTATAGAATTGCGGTCGCTGGTCTTTTGGGGATAGGAGCGAACAAAATTCGCACAACTCTAGCATTTGTCTCTACAGGTGAAGTGGTAGACATATCAGATAAAACGTAGATTTTTGACCTAATAATCCAAATATTGGCGCCTTCGCTTGCGAAGTAGAATGGCATTGGGTATCCTACATCTCCAGTTGAGAATGAATCTCAGCGAGACTTTATGACTGTTATTTCACCAACAATCGAGCAACACTATATACCACTTTCTCAATTAGGAGAACGTGAAACAGCTGTTGTACATATGGCAGATTTAGAAACTGACGAACGCCGCTCACTCACCGCTTTAGGATTGCATTCAGAAGTAACATTTCAGTTATGCCAACAAGGGCAACCCTGTATTATTCAGGTTGAAGCCACTCGACTTGGTTTATCAAAAGAATTAACGAGCAGGATTATGGTCCGCCGTTGCAC
This sequence comes from Phycisphaerae bacterium, assembly GCA_018665385.1. Taxonomy (GTDB): domain Bacteria; phylum Planctomycetota; class Phycisphaerae; order Phycisphaerales; family SM1A02. Next base: position 1,668 of record JABJDN010000105.1, read on the forward strand.
TGTGTGCCACTAACGAACATGCCAGAAGCACAACCCGCAACTGCCGTCCTCCTTTTAGGAAATCCAAACGTTGGTAAAACAACATTGTTTAATAGGCTTTGTGGTTTGCGAAGCGCAACTGCGAATTTTCCTGGGTCTACGGTAGAGGCTCGTGTTGGAAAAAGTAACTCTAGCAACGGTACCCGGTCATTTACCGATCTTCCGGGCATCTACAGTTTGAACGCGGATGATGACCTTTCGCAAGTATGTCGTCGCGCCCTTGATGGCGAAGATTGCGAATCACCTGAAGCGGTTGTAGTGATTGCTGATGCAACAAATTTGCGGCGAAACCTATTCATTGTGAACGAAATTTTGCAACATGGTGTGCCATGCGTTGTTGCGTTATCGATGGTTGATATTGCACAAAAATCTGGTCTCACAATTGATGTGAATAAGCTTGGGCGAAACCTTGGGTGCAAAGTTGTTGCTATTCATCCCCGCTCAGGCGCGGGGTTGTCAGACTTGCATACAGCACTCGATTCTCCAAAAAGCCAGCAAGTAGAGTTGCCAGATGTTGAGCATCCATCAGCTGTGAATGCATGGGCAAACGAAATTGTCGCATCGAGCGTTGGCGGTACACTTGCAACTGGCACACTCACAGACAGGCTCGATAAAGCCTTTACCCACCCCATTCTTGGCCTTGTTGTGTTTGCAGTAATCATGTCCGGTTTGTTCTGGACAATATTTACACTATCTGCTTTCCCCATGGACTTGGTTGAAATGATATTTGGACATGTCGGCACGTTTGTTGGAAACATATTACCTGCAGGTGATCTTCACGACATGATTGTTGATGGTGTCATCGGCGGCATCGCTGGAACTGTGGTGTTCCTTCCTCAAATTTGCTTGCTCTTCTTTTTAATTAGTTTGTTAGAAGATACAGGGTACTTAGCGAGAGCGGCGTTTGTGATGGACCGATTGCTTCGCAAGTTTGGTTTGCCAGGGCAGTCTTTTGTACCATTTTTATCCGCACACGCATGTGCTATTCCAGCAATAATGGCTGCACGTATAGTTCCAGACAAACGCGACAGATTTGCCACAATTTTAGTGGCTCCATTTTTCAGTTGCTCTGCACGGTTGCCCGTGTACGTCTTGCTTGTTGGCATTCTCTTTATAGATTCACCATTCCTTGCGGGATTAGCATTCTTTGGTTGTTATGTTCTAGGTGCACTCGCTGCGCTCTTTACTGCACTCATTGTTCGCAAAACAGTTATTCCTGGAAAATCTAGACCTATGATGCTTGAGTTGCCAACATATAAACTCCCATCGCTCCGTACAGCGCTGTTGAATACAATTGATCGTGCATGGGTATTTTTGAAAAATGCAGGAACAGTGATTCTTGCAATAGTTATCGTACTTTGGTGGTTGTCTGCATATCCAAAAATCACAACTCCAGATTCTGTTATTGCATTGCGAACGCAAGCCGAATCAATTGCTCTCTCAAACCAAGATGCTTCCGCAGAGTTGTTGGCAGAAGCAGATTCAGAAGAATACACCCACCAACTCTCAAACAGCTATGCAGGTTCGATTGGTAAATTCATCCAACCGGTATTCGCTCCTCTTGGATACGATTGGAAATTGACAGTAGGAGTCATGACAAGTTTTGCAGCACGTGAAGTGTTTGTCTCTACGCTCGCGGTGTTAACAGCAGGAGATGACGACCCCGAAAATGTTGGCGTACTTGAAAAAATTGAGAACGCTAGACGCGACAATGGGATGCCCATTTTTAATTTACCAACGGTTGCAAGTCTGCTCGTGTTCTTTGTATTAGCAATGCAGTGTTTGCCAACTATCGCAGTGACAAAACGCGAAACGGGCTCTTGGAATTGGGCGTTGTTGCAACTTGGGTACATGACAGTGCTTGCATGGGTAGCCTCGTTTATAACATTCACCGTTGTTTCAGGTGTTACATCGTGATACCAATCACCGATTGGCAATTTTGGGTAGTAACTGGTATTTTTGTCTGCGCGATTATTGCATTGATACGGCAGATACTACCGCACTCAAAAAGTAACTCATCTTGCTGTTCTAAGGCCCAGAAGAAAACTAAAATTACTGTCGAGGGGAAATAGCTCGTTTGTATAGGATTGGCTTAGGGTCGAACTGTTCCTTGAGCGATACTTTTCTTGAAAGTGAGCCACCTTTTTCAGCGTTGTATGTGAATGTGACTTCACCTTTTCCGTCAATAATAAATTGAAACAAGGTCGAATCGTTTCCCCCTATGCCGTTGTTGATCACAATTCGATTTGGATTTTCAGAGGCAATTCGTTGCAACTTTGTTGTTTTGAGTAAGGACATTACTGTGCCAGAAGCAGCGACATCATTTTGAGAGTTTGTTTTGCATGTAAGTATGTCTGGAGTTCCAATGTGGTGCCTTGCAGCCATGCTTGTCCTTGAAGGAATAATTTTATCATTGGCAACTTCGATTGTAACTTTCCAAAGGTTTTTTCCGATGCTTGTGACATCGAGAGCTCCCCAAGATAGATGTGGCATTTCATCTGCGTGGAACATGGTGAACGCAAAATTCCTGTGGCAACCCTCTTCAAGCATCCATGGCGGAGTAAGTCGGCTGGAATATTTTGTCGTGCCTCCAATCATTACTTTTCCATACACTGGATGATCGATTTCTTTGTAAGGCACATACACATCTTCAAATTGTAAATGATCACGGAAAAGTTTCCGTTCTTCTTTTGTAGGGTCTTCGCCATTTGCACGCATGCGTTTGTCTGTCCAAAGTTCGTTTGTAAAACTAATGATGCCTAGCCCTTCGTATGAAAACCCATCCTCTCCGCCATGAACGGTATACAAATCTTTGTATGCAATCATTGGCTCATAAAAAGGAAGCATTTCCCCACCCTTGTTCGCAATTTCTGTATGAGTTCTATTATCTGCACTTGGATATTTCATATACGAAGCACTTGGGCCTTGCAAAATCATTCCACCAGCATTGTGGTAACTTTGAAGAGCAGCAACATTAGGATGGTCTAGCAGGAATTCACCAATCACTCTTGTTTCAGGAAGACTAAAAGGATAATCAGTTGCACCGCGTTGAATCCATTCAGGTTGCCAGTCTGCCGGCCAGTTTCGGTTTGGATCGTATCCGCCGATACCATCTTCGTTAATACGACCATCGTCGTCGTTGTCGATGCCTTCTTCTCCTAACCGAGTCCATCCGCCAGGAGCGCTGCCTTGTTCAACACGAGTAAAAAATCGAGGGTCTTGTTCGTCAATTTCATACCGGCCCAGTTCATCTTTAATCCACATGGATGTAATGTGCCCATCGCCATCAAGATCATCTGGGCCGTCTTCATCTAGTAAGCCATCGTGGTCGTTATCGACAGGCCTGATACCTCCACGTAAAAAGTGGGGGGTTGCTGGTTGGTGGAACCAAACTTCTCGACCGTCTGGGTTTGCCATTGCCACGAAGTAAAAGGAACGTTCGTCGATGAGTTCAGTTAGACGTTCAATTTGACCATAACTTTTGCATAGATACCAAATGGAATACAAAACAGTTTCAGCTGCTTGAATTTCATTACCATGAATGTTACCGTCGATGAACATGGCTGTTTTTTCACGGTCAGTTCCAGTTTTTGGGTTGTTTAGTGTTACGAGCCAAATTTCTAAACCGCCAACGCTATTGCCAAGGCTTTTAATACTCAGAAGATTTGGATAGGCTGCGACAAGTTCGTGCAAAGCTGTTGTCATTTCAGAATAGTCGTACCAATGGTCAAAACGCAAGTCAACTTTCGAAGGGTAGGGCGCCTGGGCCAAAGCATTTGAGGTTGCAAATAGGAGAAGTAGTGTGGTGAGTAGTTGTTTCATTGTTCACCTCCGTTGGTTTGTTTCATTTTTATTTTTATTGATTCATTGCCAAATTTTTCGCTGTACAGTTGTACAGACAAATCGCTATTTGACCTTGCTTGCACAGTCCAAGTGAACCACTTGTGTGTGCCGCCGCCGCTTAGTGCCCAAATTCGTTGCACTTTTGGACCAGTTATAATTTTGCTGTTTTCAGTATCTAGGCGTACTACAAACGGCCTTGCTCGTCTATTTGATTCCGCCATCGCAGTGCCTGTTGGGAACCATCCGTCATTTATAACGGCTATTTTAATCTCCCAAGTAGTTTTGCCCAACTGTGTTACATTTGGTGTTCCGAACCGAACACTTGGCAGTTTGTTTGCGATATCTACCAAGAACTTTGCTTGTTCTTCTGCACGTGTCGCAATAACGTTCGTAGGAGGTACAGTTTTAAAATATGGCACCCAACCGCCTATTTCAACCTTGCCTAGTTGCGGGTGATCGAACGGTGCCCATTCAACAAAGCCTTCACCATTTCTAGAATTGTCGCTATATTCCAACCACGCGCCATCGCCTGTACTTTTTTCTTTGTTACCAGATGAAGTGTTGATTCGTTTGACTTCAATGCCCATCATTTTGCAGTACATCTCTATTTCTTCAGCAGTAATTTCCGATTCCATCTCATCTTCTTGAATATACCCTTTTGCTATTGCAGCTTCTGTGAGCTCGTCAATCGTTTCTTGTGCAATATCACCGACGCCAGAGGGTGTGAGCTCTGAACTTTCGGTTTCTTCGTTGTCAGAATTTTCAGAATTATCGTCGCCTTCGGGTAAACCCCACAGTGGAGTTGAAAAGGCTGGTACTCCAAATTGGGCGTATGCCCAAGCAACGAAACTTCCGTTCCAATTGGGTTGATTGATATTTTTAAGGTCTGTGAATTCTGTGAACGATTCACTTATTTTTTCATACAGTTCTACATCACCTGTATGCAGTGTTTTTGGCGCACCTGCTTGGTCTTTACCTGTTTCCTTAAATGGTTTTGAAAGCGTGTCGTGCCGCCCGTATACAAGAATGAATGCTATTTCTTGGTGTGCAAATACAAAATCTGCCAACACTTTTGATTCAGCTTCAGAAAGTTGCCATACTCCTGCTCCATTACCGTGGTATTGGTAACCATGCATAAAGTTTTTATTTATATCGACTCCGCCGATAGCATCTTCGTTAAATTTTCCATCGTTATCGTTGTCTAGACCTTCAGAGTACAGCACAAATTCTGCTGATGTGCCCTGGAGTGCATTTGGCGATGCGTTGAGCCTTGGAGTTTCAGGGTCGACAATGTGTGTTGCTTTTTCTAGATCTGGGACTCGCATCATGGTGACGAAGCCATCCCCGTTAATATCTTCAGGAGAATCTTCGTCGGTATACCCGTCGTTGTCATCGTCAACAGGTCTATTGTTTTTAATCATCTCAGGGGATGCGGGTGTGAAATAATATTGTGCCACATCTGCATTGACTTGAGGAATTACAAAGAGCTTGTGGGTTTCAAGAAGATTTCGAGTTTCTTCTGGATCCATAGCTAACACATGAGCAATAAGATCAATTGCAACTTCGCTACCTAGGAGGTGGTTCCCGTCAATTCCTGCAACAACAAGAATTGCACTTCGATCTTCGATTGCAACTGCGCCCTCTCGCGCAATTTCAATGCACTGTATAGGTTGTCCAAGTTGCGTGTGACCGATGGTTGAAATTGTGATTTCATCTACCGTCTCTGCTTGGTTCGTTAGATGGGCACGTATCTCTTCAGGTGTTCGCCAGGCACGTTCTGTTTCTTGTTCTATCTCTTGCAAGCCTATAGAAATGCTTGCGAGAATGCATAAACTAATCATACTAGTTACTCCTCTGTAATGAACAGAAGAGGATAACGAAAGATGCTAGGTAGATGTTGGTTGAAAAAGAATAGTTCCGAGCCTGTAGCAACTAAATGTAGCCAGAATGCCCAAAACGTTGCTGAGCACTACATACATAATCGCTTGTTTGATTTGCCCATTTTCAAACAAATCGAAGGTTTCAAGGCCAAAAGTTGAGAAGGTGGTGAATCCACCAAGGACTCCTACTACGAGAAGTAGTCGTAGGAATTCGCGATTTGCTGCAAGGGGACCTATCAGGAGCGCAGTTACAATCCCTATGAGCGCGCACCCTAAGATGTTCACAATGAGCGTCCCCAATGGAAAGCCAGAAGTAGTGAGCGATTGACCTGCGCTGGCAATGAAATATCGAAGCACTGCTCCAGTTCCACCGCCTATTGCGATTGCTGCTATTGATGAGAATTCCATAACGCGCCCGGCAGGATTCGAACCTGCGACCTTCGCTTTAGGAAAGCGATGCTCTATCCATCTGAGCTACGAGCGCCAAGAAGTCAATTGTACGCTCAAACACAGGGCGGGTACAACATTCGTTGTTCTACCCATGCAACTAAATTCGCTGTGACGAAAACAGAAGAAGGGGGTCAACTATATTCTAGGTGTAATAAAATTGGCGTTAAGCACGTTGCCACGAATGAACAAAAGTAACGCGGTTCTGAACCTAGAGCTCTTCATCTCGTAGGCGGATGACTATCTCCCGTACTGCTCGCATAACTCGACTCTTAGCGTGCCTAACTGCTTCAGCAGTCATTTGTAATCGTTCGCCAACTCGCTCAGCGCTCATTCCACGTCGACCGTACAGTTCGAACGCTTCCCAAGTTTTCATTTCAAATTTTGGTCTTGCTTCAGTCATAGCTTCTGAAAGCAAGTGTTCTGCCCATTCGCGATCAAACACCGCAGCAAGGTCATCGCGAGGATCCTCTGCAATATTCATACCGTGCGTATCAAGATTGCCAACTTGTTTTTTACGATACCTTTGCCTAATTGCATTTAAAGTTATCCGTTTAAGATACCCTCGAAAACGACCTTTGCTCGGGTCGTATTCAAACCTGTCGGCTACTTTGAAAAAATTGAAGAGTACGTTTTGCATGATGTCGTCAGCTTCACTGCTCGGTAGACCAGCGTTGCGAGCAAATCCGCAAATGACTGGTCCGTATCGGTCAACGAAAATCCCCCAACCCATCTCACGATTAACAGTTTCATCTGATTTCAATTGAAGTAGTAAATCCATATTCGTTTCGTAGCGACCATTTATAGTACGGACCAGAGTTGGAACATCGTCGCCATTTTCTTTGATAGGAGTGTTATCAATTTCTCGAACCATCGCTTGATCTAAATTTGCTGATTCGTCTCCAATCCGAACAAGGAATTTCCAAGGGCCAATTTGAACAAGGTCGTCAGCTTGTAGAACTACTTCTTCTCCAAGTTCCATACGAATAGTATTTAGGTACGTTCCACTTCTGCTTTTTAAGTCTTTAATTGTCCAGTTACCGTTTGTTTGTTGCAAAGAAACATGTTCCCTAGAAACATAGCGGTTGGTTAGTTTGAATAAACAATCTGGGCTTCTACCAAGAATGCCTGATTCACCGTCTCGGACTTCAATTGGATCTAATGGCTTTCCATGAATTTGGTGCAGCAGTAGAGCGTCTGGTTGAGTATTGTGATTGGTCATATCAGCTCTGGGTTTGATATGCGGCAGGGTCGCCACGCTTTTATTGTAATGGTTTAGACGAAGTTGCGATGTTCGAAACTGGTACAATGCCCCTTTACGAATCAATCTGCGAGGCAAAATGAAGGTGAACCACATGGAAAACAGTTTTTTCAAACAGCATAAACAATTACTTGGCAGCGCCATAGAAGCTCTGCAGACCCGTGGTTACTATTCCGCATACCCAGAAATACCCAGCGGAAAAATTTATGGGGAGCATGCGAAGAAGGATGGCTTCGCTGCATTTGAAGGATACAAGGGGAATGAATTTTCATTAGACCAATGCACAACGGGTTCTTTTCTTGGAGCAGAACATTCACCATACGGTTTCGAACTCGGCGTGAGGTATCCTGAAATAGACGTGGATTTGTTGCTGCAAGAAGTTGCATCAGCATGCCCTGCTTGGCGAAAGGCTCCAATCGAAACACGCGTCGGTTGTGCTCTTGAAATATTACACCGGTTAAACCAACGAAGTTTTGAGATGGCATGTGCTGTCATGCACACTTCAGGTCAAGGATTTATGATGGCGTTTCAGGCGGGCGGACCACATGCGCAAGATCGCGGTCTTGAAGCAGTGGCGTACGCTTACAAAGCAATGTTGGAGTGCCCGCAAAATGCAACATGGAAAAAACAAGTAGGACGAGAGGAAATCGTTACGCTCGAAAAATCATATGCAATAGTTCCAAAAGGAATCGGTCTGGTTATTGGGTGTTCTACATTCCCAACTTGGAATACCTATCCTGGATTGTTTGCAAGTCTTGTAACAGGTAATGCGGTTGTAGTAAAACCGCACCCCGGGGCAATTTTACCGCTAGCAATTACGGTTTCAATTTGCCAAGACGTGCTTCAAGAAGCCGGCTTCGATGCTAATCTTGTAACACTTGCAGCGGATACAGTTGAACAACCACTTACAGCCGATTTAGTGAAACGGCAAGAAATTAAAATTATCGATTACACAGGCGGGACTGCGTTTGGTGATTGGGTAGAAGAGAACGCTGGCAATGCAACTGTCTACACAGAAAAAGCAGGGGTGAATAGTGTTATTATCGATAGTGTAGAAGACATGCGTGCTGTATCTGGAAATTTAGCATTCAGTTTGTGTTTGTACTCAGGACAAATGTGCACAACACCACAGAACATTTTTATTCCCAAAGATGGCATCACTACAGCAAGCGGGAAAATTTCGTTTGACGATGTTGCAAGTTCGATTGTAAAAAGCGTTGATTGGATGCTTAGTGATCAAGGTCGAGCAAATGAGGTCCTAGGTGCAATTCAGAATGAAGCTACAGCAACACGAGTTGATACTGTCGGCGGCGAAGTTCTTCGCGAAGGTAATCCTATCGAACATGCGATGTTTGAAGGTGCGCGTACACGTTCAGTTAAAATTATTAAATCAGACAGTTCGCACATCGAAGAATTCCAACAAGAAATGTTTGGCCCGATTGTTTTTTTAATAGCAACAGAATCAACAGAAGAATCGATTTCACTCGCATCTTCGATTGCGAAAGAGCAAGGAGCTATTAGTTGCGCCTTGTATAGCTCTAACGAACAAACTCTAGAAGACGGCATCGATGCCATGGCGCAAGCAGGCGTTCCAGTTTCTTGTAATCTTGTAGGTTCCATCTGGGTTAATCAATCAGCTGCATTTAGCGACTTCCATGTAAGTGGCGCGAATCCTTCTGGGAACGCCACGCTCTCTGATACGGCGTTTGTAGTTGGTCGATTCAATGTTGTGCAACATAGAATATTCATTCCACAGCCAGCGAAAGTAGAGGCGTAACATGCCTATTTATGAATACGAAGGAATTACACCTGTCGTTGATCCAACGGCATTCGTGCACCCAACAGCAGTTGTAATTGGTGATGTCATTATTGGCGCTCACTGCTTAGTGGGACCATGTGCCGTATTACGCGGCGACATTGGTAGACTCATTATGAAGGCTGGTAGTAACCTGCAAGATACGTGTGTAGTACACAGTTTTCCTGGCGATGACACAATTGTTGAAGAAGATGGTCACATTGGGCATGGCGCTGTGTTGCATGGGTGCCTCATTAAAAAGAATGCAATGGTTGGTATGAACGCTGTTGTCATGGATGGCGCTGTCATTGGCGAAAACAGTTTTGTTGCAGCGATGGCATTTGTCAAAGCAGGGATGGAAGTACCAGCAAACGTCGTGGTCGCTGGGTGTCCCGCAAAAATAATTAAGGAACTCAACGATAAAGAGATTGGTTGGAAAAGCGAAGGTACTCGCATTTACCAACATCTTGCGAGTAGGCATGCCCTGACCGGAATTGAATGCGAGCCACTTACCGAAGTGGAACCGAATCGTAAGCGTGTTCCGTTAACGGACCATGCTCCGAAGCATCAATCATAATGTTGAAAGTGCTTGCCGAGCGGCTTCGCTTAGCATTTCTGAGCGAGTAGGGTGTGGCCGAAGCGATGTTGCAATGTCATAGAGCGTAGCGCCCATTTCAATTGCAAGCACTGCTTCACTGATCATCTCGGTTGCGCCAACTCCAAAAATACCAACACCGATAATGGCTTGAGACTCTGGGTCATACGAGAGTGTTGTTACTCCTTGTTGTTGACCTAGTGCCATGGCGAGCCCACTGTTCCCCCATTTTACCGAAACTGAAACGCCAGATTCTAGATCACCGCATTGTGCAAGTTCTGGGTTCGACCATATAACTTGCGGAACACAAGACGCATCAATTTGGGCGTCAAGCCCGCATGCAGCTTCGCCTGCTACTCGCCCCTGTGCGATAGCAAGTGCAGCACTATGTTCGCAACCAGAGCATTCTCCAACTGCATATATTCTTGGATTACTTGTTTGGCATGCTTCATTTACTGAAATGCATTTTCCAACGACTTTCACATTCGCATTTGCAAGTTGTAATGATTCGATTTGTGGTTCACGATGACTAGCAAGGTAGCAAATGTCAAAGTCTTTGTAACTTGGCATTTCGTCGCAGATGGTCACGTTTTTACGCAATGTCTTTGTGAGCAATTTTGTCAATGAAGGATGAATCATTGGAAGTAGATCACCTTGGTTCCATAGCGACACGGTATTCAATTCACTAAGAAATGTAATTGCCTCAACTGCTATTGGTGTATTCCCAACAACTAGAATGTTTTTTCCGGTTGGA
>JABJDN010000152.1 GCA_018665385.1 Phycisphaerae bacterium
AGTCTGTGATGGTTGCCAATACCTCAGCACCTGTTTTTATAGCGTTTTCTTGTGTTGTTACTACAACCGCAGCGCCTCCGTCTGAAATTTGGGAGGCGTTTCCGGCTGTTACCGAACCGTTTTTTGAAAACGCTGGTCTAAGCTTCCCCAGGGACTCGGTCGTTGAGTCTTCCCGCACACCTTCGTCTTGTGTAACGTCCGCACGCTGTTTAATTTGGTTTGCTTCAAGGGTAATTATTTCTTCGGTAAACCAGCCCTCGCTTGCGCCGCGTGCTGCTTTTTGATGCGAGCCCGCTGAAAGTTCGTCTTGTGCTTCTCGGGTAATAGAAAATTCTTCGGCGACCCATTCTGCAGCATTTCCCATGCCCCAGCCTTCAAACGGACACGTAAGGCCATCATGTTGCATGTGATCTATCATTGTGCCGGGCCCAAACTTAATACCGCCTCGAACGTGAGCAAGGTGTGGGGCGATGGACATGTTTTCCATACCGCCAGCTACAACAGTTTTGTTTTCTCCAGCCTTGATAGATTGCGAAGCTTGCATGACTGATTGCAGTCCACTGCCGCACACCTTGTTGACGGTAACGGCTGAAATAGTGTCTGGCAAACCCGCCATAAGGGCTGCTTGCCTAGCTGGATTTTGTCCAAGACCCGCTTGCAAAACACAACCCATAATACATTCGTCAATTTCGCTAGCCTGCGCCCCAGAATCTTTGAGGGCCGCTTCGATCGCCCAGGCGCCAAGTTGTGGTGCTGGAACGCGGGATAAACCGCCTAAAAAACGCCCAACTGGGGTTCTTTTCGCTGCAATAATTACTGGTGTTGTTTCTGGGGTTGGCATGGTTGTATCTTTTCTTGATTGTTGTGTGGTGGTAGAATACATCTCTCACGTTTTGGTAATTTTGGACATCGTATCAAAAACCAACTGTGTGAACTTGATTATGAAACAGCAATGGACACAAGACAACCTTACAAGCCTTCAGAGCAGTATTCTGGCTGAAGAACAAAAACACCCTGGTGCAACAGGTGAGTTTACGTGGATTCTGTCTGCGATTTCACTCGCCACAAAAGCAATAGGGAACAAGGTTCGGTGTGCCAGAATTCAGGATGTTATTGGTGATATTGGTGAACAAAACATCCAAGGCGAAACCCAACAAAAACTCGATGTAATTGCAAACGAAATTATTTTGCGGTGTTTGGGGGATAGGGATAACATTGGCATTCTTGCTAGTGAAGAAAACGAGACCCCATTCTTGCTTCGCAAACGAACAGATGGTGGTAAGTATGCTGTCCTTTTTGATCCCCTTGACGGTTCTTTAAATATAGATTCGTCTGTTGGTGTTGGAACTATATTTAGTGTTTTGCGCCTGAGTGACTTAGGGTCAAGAGAAGAGGCGATGCTTCGGCCAGGAGTAGAGCAGGTGGCCGCAGGTTATGTGTTGTATGGGTCGTCCACCGTTCTAGTGTTGACCACTGGTAATGGTGTCGATATGTTTGTGCTCGACCACGCTATTGGATCTTTTGTACTCGTATCAAAAGGGTTGAAAATTCCGTCTGAAAACAAAACATATTCCATAAACGAGGCGTATACGAATAAGTTTTCTGACAACATACAATCGTATCTTCGATGGGCGCACGAAAACGAATATTCAAGTCGGTACATCGGATCCATGGTTGCTGATGTTCACCGCATTTTGTTAAAAGGCGGTGTGTTTCTATACCCGCCAACGGATACAAAACCAGAAGGAAAGCTCCGCCTCATGTATGAGGCAAACCCAATGGCAATGATTATTGAGCAAGCTGGTGGGAAGGCCGTTGCTGGTGGTGAGCGGATTTTAGAAATTAAGCCCGATGGGCTTCATCAAAGAACAGGTGTTATTCTTGGTTCTATTGACCAGGTTGATGCCGTATTACAACATTGAATATGACAACAAATACTGAAACGTTCGTTACTCTTCGAAAAAATTCAAATCAAGCATTGGGAATCGGGCAGTTTGCAGTAGATTTCATGCGTAATTCACTTGGTACCCCAAACCAAGATGTTATTGATAAAACAAAACTATTCTTCACTGACGCTGTTTTATGTGGCCTCTCTGCTATTGCAGTCAAAACAAACGCGCCCACGGTGCTGCGTAACGAAGCGCTACAATTCACAACCGATGGTGGTGCGACCGTTTTTGGGTCTACCGCGTCGGTGTTTCCAGAAAAAGCAATTCTTGCAAACTGCGCTGCTGTTCGCGAATGGGATTCGAACGGAACTAATTTTGGGTACAACCCCGAACGCGGTCACACCGCGGGTGAGTTTGGTCATAACGACTTTTACAGCGTGCCTGTCGCCGCGGCTCAGGTTATGGGCCTTGATGGAGCAACTGCGTTAAGGGGTATGATTTTACATGATGAAATTCGCGGCCGCCTTGCTGAGGTATTTAGTTTAAAAACATACAAAATTGACCATGTTGTGCACGGTGCAATCGCATCGGCAGCTGTTTGGGGTGCAATGTGTGGTGCAACACCAGAACAAATTGAGTCCGCCATTGGCATGTCTGTGGCACACTTCATACCTTGGCGCGCTATTCGTGCGGGAAAACAACTTTCAGATTCAAAAGGATCGTCAGCGGCAATAAGTACAGAGGTTGCCATAGTTGCAATGAAGCGTGCAATGTCTGGGTTCATGGGGCCTAGGGATATTTTTCGCAATCCAGAATCTATGTTCAGGCAATTTGAAAAAACAGGTGGCGATTCACCTTTTGATGTAATGTTGTCGCATAGTGGTAGTGGGTTTGCGGTTATGGGAATGCATTTTAAAATTGGGTTATACGAACACCAATCCGCAGGAGCGCTGCAGGGTTTATTGAATCTTGTAAAAGAGCATCCAGAAATTGCTGTGGACCCAACCACAATCGACAATATAAAAATTACTGCATACGAACCAGCATTCGGGATTATTGGAGACCCCGCTAAGCGCGACCCGAAAACAAGGCAATCAGCGGATCATTCCATGGTCTATATTGTTTCGGCAATGCTGCAAAAGGCGCATATGGTTATTATAGAAGAAGGCATAGGCTTCTTTTCTGCGCCAAATGATGAGCATTGGAAAAAGCTTATGCTCACTCCGTATGACTTTGATATTGATACAGTGAATTCAAGCGATACAAGAAAAATTATGGAAACTATTTTCTTTGAACATGGCGGCCAAGAATACGACGATAAGTATCCTGATGGAATACCTACCTCGGTCTGTATTGGTATGAAAAACGGAAACAAATACGACAGTGGTCTCATCATGTACCCAAGTGGACACGCTAGAAATAATGTTTGTAACTTAGAGGATATATTACGAGCAAAATTTGCAATGCATGGACAAATAGCCTTGGATGATTATGGTGTCATTGTTGACAGGTGTATGGGTGTAGATTTCCTTGATACAGATGGAGTCGCCTCTATATGGGATATTGAGATCGCAGACAGACCCGTGTTCAAAAATTAATCTTCTGGAATAATGTGGTGTAGAAGTTCAATCACACCCTTACCTTGTGTTGCTATTGTTTCAAATATTTCACGGCCAGATGCTATATCGAGCAATTCTCGCACAAGTGCACTTTCACCATCGTAATCTGCTTTATTCACCACAAACAAATCGGCAATTTCTAAAATTCCCGCCTTGTCCATTTGAACTGAGTCGCCCATGCCTGGGACCAGAACAACAACTGTCTTGTCAACAACACTTCTAATAGCAACGTCGTTCTGCCCTGCGCCTACGGTCTCTACAAACACATAGTCAAACCCTGCTCCGCCAATTAAATCAAGGATTTCGGGCAAAGTGCTGTAGTCTTCACCCACCCGAGCAAGACTTCTATAGAAAACTTTTTCGTCAACATTATTAAAGTCAACCCGAAGTCGGTCACCAAGAAGTGCGCCGCTGCTTATTGGGCTCATTGGGTCGTACGCGATAATTGCGATTTTTTTCCCGTTTCGAACTGCTTCTGTGGCCATTGCCGCTGTCAGTGTAGATTTTCCTGCACCTGGTGAACCGGTAAATCCTGTGATTGAACGTGGGCGTTTTTTAGGGGCATCAACCTCTTTGCCTTCTTCAATCAGGCTTATGTTTCTTGCAAGCATGGCTGTTTTTGAGGACGTGCCTAGATCAAGGGGGATGTGCTCTGTTGTGGCTGTAGAAACAGCCTTTACAATATCAAGCATGCTTGTACCGGTGTGGTACACACTGCGAACACCGCATTTTATTAATGTGTCGATGTCTTCTTGGGGAATAATCCCACCTACATCCACTGTTAATTCTGGCCTGCCAACATTTTTCAACTCCTCCATAAGGCGTGGGACAAGTACGAGGTGGGAGTTACTCATCATCGAACACGCTATTACATCTGCGTCTTCGTCCCGTGCTGAAATGGCAAGGCTTCGAGGAGTTTGCCACAACCCTGAATAAATCACATGTATTCCGCTGTCTCGCAAAGCCCGCGCTATGAGTTTAACGCCTCTGTCGTGCCCGTCTAAACCCATTTTGCCAAGCAAAACACGGGGTCTATGGGGCAAGTGGCCACAGCGGTCTATTTTCTCAAGTCGTGTAGTTGGTTCTGTAGTTGGAGAAGTCATATATGCACATGATAACATTGGAGTTACCAGTCGTTTTTAACTGTATTCTACGCACCTAACTTCTTATGACTATAAATATCCAAACTAGTATTACACAGGCCCTCCAGAAGGGGTTTGGGGCTGTCCTGGAAACGCCGTGGGAGTCTATAGACCCTGTTCTTAAAAAATCACAGAACCAAGAACATGGTGATTTTCAAGCAAACGGCGCTATGGGGCTTGGAAAACGCAATGGGCAAAACCCTAGGGAACTTGCGGAGAAGGTCATTGAACACACCGACTTCGACGGGTTGGTGGAATCTTCAGAGGTTGCGGGACCGGGTTTTATAAATATCCGGCTTACAAACGATGCGATTGTTATGCAGCTTGAAGCCATGAGTGGGGAGTGTCTTGGTGTAACACCAGACGCGGGCACGCACCCGGTGGCGATTGATTTGTGTGGAGTGAATGTTGCGAAACAACTTCATGTGGGTCACCTTCGAGCAACAATTATTGGTGATACCCTCGCAAGATTGTTTGAGCGCCTAGGGCGAAAGGTATATAGAGAAAATCACCTTGGTGACTGGGGATTACCAATTGCCATGGTCTTAGAGCGATTGATTTCAAGCGGTGTTGATCTTGACTTGCTTTCCTTGCATGATTTAAATATCGCATACAAAGACTCGCAATTAGAGGCGCGCGATGATTTTAGTGGTGTTCGTGCAGCTGAAAATTTACAATCTGGGCCGCACCGGTTCGCAGAACTTGAAGAACAAAATACAGGTGCGCTTGAATCCCAAACAAAAGCCAAGGCGGTGTTAAACGCTCTTCAGCGGGGCGACGAATCACTTCACTTGCAATGGGAAAAATTGATTGATTGCACCATGCGTTCTGTGTTTGCATCGATGGATTTGTTACATGTAAAAATTGGACCTGAGCACAGCCGTGGTGAATCTTTTTACCGTGATTTACTGGGTAGTGTTGTACAGGAATTTAAAGACTCAAATTTAGCCGTGGAAGACAATGGTGCAATGGTCGTGCGTTTTAAAAACCGAGAGCGACCTATGCTTATCCAAAAATCTGATGGTGGATATTTGTACGCCACAACAGATTTGGCTGCTATGAAGTTTAGGACACAAACACTCTGCGCTGACACTGTTATATATGTGGTGGATGCTCGCCAACGTGATCATTTTAAAGATTTGTTTGATGCTGCAAAACTGATAGGTTGGGATAAGACCCCAGACGGAGAACCTATTGAATTTGTTCATATTCCCTTTGGCTCTGTGTTGGGTGAAGACAAAAAGCCACTCAAAACAAGAAGTGGTTCAAGTGTCACTCTTCAGTCACTGCTAGAAGAGGCTATAGAAAAAGGAACAGCTGAAGTCATAAAACGGGCAGAAGATCCAAAATCTCCAACACACACTATGAGCAAGGAAGAACTTGCAACAATTGGAAGGCAGATTGGTATTGGGGCTATCAAGTATGCTGATTTATCGAGTGATTTGGTGCGGGACTATGTCTTTGATATGGATAGAATGGTTGCTTTTGAGGGCAACACGGGTCCGTACATACAATACGCCTCGGCGAGAATATCTTCCTTACTCCGTAAGGGCGGTGGGGTTACGGGGGTGGCGCCATTTATACTTCAAGAACCGCAGGAGAGATTACTTGCCTTGCAATTATTACAATACAACAACGTTTTACACGACACAGTGAAACACCTTGAGCCACATAGACTTTGCACATGGTTATTCGAACTTACTGAGACATTTAGTTCGTTTTACCAGTCGTGTCCAGTTTTAAAGAACGAAGATCCAAAGATAGTGAGTTCGAGGCTGCGACTTGCGGATGTAACCGGGCGAATTATTATGGATGGATTGCAAGTATTAGGAATAGAAGCTCCAGAGCAAATGTAATTATGAATACAAAAAATACAATTAGCGAAAATGTTGCCGTTGTTCGAAGCGGGGTTACTACAACAACTGGAGTACTTTTTTTATTGGGGGCTATTACGGGCTCGCTTGTACTCGCGGGAACCAAGCTTGGTTTGTACTCCCACGCTCCAGGTTGTGGTGTAGATAGTGGGTGTAACGCAATAGCAAGTGGGCCATGGGGAAGTATTCCTGGTCTTAGGTGGCCAGTTTCTTTTATTGGGGTCGCTTGGTTTGGTGCGCTTTTAGGAGTGTGGTTATGCCGAGCATCGCTTCTCCATAGGTTTTCTTTGATTGTGCGCCTAGGTGTCGCGGGGTCTTGTGGCTTCTTTATTGTAATGTTTTTTATTGGACATTTTTGTGTATGGTGCGCCGTCGCCCATGTATGTAACATTTGTTTTTGGGTGGTTGTTGAATTTTCGTCTCGAAAGTGTTTACCCTCTTGTAACAGTGATGGTAGTAAGGCGTGCCCAGTAAGGCCATTCGTGTTATATTTTGTGTTGATAACAGCGGTGCTTGGAATTACCCAGTTTTGGAGTGGTTCTTTTCAACAAAAAACAGATGAACTTGCGGGAAGGGTAAATGTGGGTGAAATACTTGCTGGTAATGCCAACGGGTCTACCTTGCGGTTACTGGAATCTAGGCGCCAATTTGGCCCTCAAGGCGCGCCTGTAGAAATTGTTATTTTCACAGACTACCAGTGTCCCGACTGTAAGCGGTACGAGAAAGAATTGGCAAAAATAGTTGAGAATCGCGATGATGTTTCGTTATCGGTAAAGCATTTTCCAATGTGCGCCGATTGCAATACGTTTATGAACGGAAGAACTTTGCATGGGAATGCGTGTTGGGCTGCGAGGGCTGTTGAGGCTGCAGCTATTCTTGATGGTCAAAGTGGCTGGGAACGAATGCATACGTGGATGTTCGAACAAGGTGGTAGTTTTACTGACCAAACATTTGAGGCGGATTTGCTGGGTCTTGGTTTTGACCCTGCTATTTTTGTACCGCTTATGATGAGTGACGAAACTCTTATTCTTGTGCAAGACGATGTTAAAGACGCTGTTGAGCTCGGTATTTCCTTTACACCTATGGTATTTATAAATGGGGTTGAGTACCTTTGGTATTACAAGGGGCAACAAGAACCTATTCCATCACTTGTTGAAAAAGCTGCAAGTGCTGTAAAAAATGGCGGTGGTGTTACTGCGCCCTTAAACGCCGCTGGAAAATTATATGGAGATTGGCGTCGTGGAAAA
This sequence comes from Phycisphaerae bacterium, assembly GCA_018665385.1. Classification (GTDB taxonomy): domain Bacteria; phylum Planctomycetota; class Phycisphaerae; order Phycisphaerales; family SM1A02. Next base: position 7,772 of record JABJDN010000152.1, read on the forward strand.
GTATATTCTCCACCAGGGGGTGAGGGCCTGGCCTGGAGGGGCACTGGTCCTGTTGAAATTATTGTTTGGGGTGATTATCAAGAGCCGTATACGAAGGAGTTGAACTCGGAAATTGCCGTGTTGTTAGAACGTTATGGGGATAAGGTTTCGTTTGCTTTCCGCTACTTCCCTATCGACGAATCTTGTAATAGTGGTGTTTCTGGCTACACAATAAAAAACGAAGGATCCTGTTATTTATCAAAACTTGTAGAAGCGGTGTTTGTTATGGGTGGGGTTGACGCGCGATGGGAAATGCATGATTGGATAATGAGCCAGGGTAGACCAATAAACCCGGGTGTTGCTACTGCGTTTGCGGCTGGTATTGTTAAAGAAGACACAAAGACTGTTCGCGCTGTCACAAACAGTGCAGAGGTAGGTAATAGAATGCGGCTTGATATATTGTCGAAGAACCAAGTGAGAAAGCGTGGCGTCCCCACGCTTACTATTGGTGGAAAGCTGGTTCCTAAGTGGAGGGATGATTCTGTTGATGCGCAAACACTGCTTCAGGGTATCGTTGATGAGGCTGGTTCAGAACCCACAAGTAAATAAATTTTCCCTTTTCGCGCGTAGGGGTTTGGAAAACCGCACGCAAGTATTTCGCCAGTTTGTGTTTCACCAAACGAAGCAATAGAGAGCGGGGTTTGGTTGGCTATTCTTTTTGCACTTCGCTTTCCATCCTCGCTTTGGGGCATGAGTACCCATATTTTTTTGCTTATATAATCCGAAAATATATACGCACCGATAAGTATTGGTATTTTTTCGCCCCTGTATACACATCCTCCGGTGATTGAGCCGCCAGAGCGTCTTCCATACTCGTGTATTGGTGGGGTGAATTTTTCTTCTGTCTCGCCTTGCTTTCCAAAAGGGTGTTTGCCTTCTCTGTGGTTCCAACCGAAGTTTTCGCCGCCGGTCGCCACGTCCACTTCTTCCCAGGCGTTTTGCCCTACATCTCCAATCCAAAGCTCTCCACTCTGCCTATCGAAAGCCATTCTCCATGGATTGCGAAGCCCCCATGCCCAGATTTCCCCCCTGGCGTTTTCTTTGTCAACTAGTGGGTTCGATTTTGGAATTGTATATGTACCTGGCGACGAAACGTCTAGCCTTATCACCGTACCAAGCAGCGTGTTTGTGTTTTGACTGTTTCCGTGTGGGTCGTTTGCTGCGCCGCCATCCCCAATACCTAAATACAATAGGCCATCTTTGCCGAATAAAACGGTGCCGCCATTATGGTTTCCCCATGGCTCGCTTACTTCTAATAGCACCTGTTCTGTTGTATTGTCAACCACGTCCTCATCCTTGTCTCTTGTAAATCTAGAAAGAACACCTCTTTTTGGATTCTGCGCTGAATACCAAACATACACCCAGCCATTTTCCCTGTAGTTCGGGTCGAACACAAAAGAGAGGAGCCCTTCCTCGTCGTTTGTTATTTTTACCCTGTCTGTTATGTCTAGGAATATTGGTTTTTCTTTTGTATCTACGTCAAAGTTTGCTGATCGCACAAGGCCGTCTTTCTCTACTACATACATTGTTGACGGGTCTGATTCTTCAACAATAACCTGTATTGGCTCGTTAAAAATAAGACTTGTGTGAACCGGTTTAAACTCAACGGTTGGTGATCCCGTGATCGACGCTAGTAAAAATAGTGTGATAAACATTTCACCATGGTAGCAGGGTTTTTAGAACCAACTATGTGTATTTCTCCTGACTCTGATATTGTGGTTGTTATATCACCGTCGGTTGATGTCACATATCGCTCTGTGTTTAGTGGGATAATCCACCTGTCTTTTGAATGCCTTGTTTTGTTTGTGGATTGAAGAACAATTTTTGGGCACAAAGAGTCTATAAAGAGTTGAGATTCTTTACTCCATTGTCCGTGGTGTGGTAACTCGACAATGTCAGGTGTTAGTAGAGACGTGTCAAGGGAACGTATTGTGTGTTCATCTATATCGCCGGTGAATAGCACTTGTTTAGCGTTTGTAGTTAGCTGCACAACTAACGATGTTGCGTTTTTTGTTGTGTGGGGTTTTTTGCTGTTTGGGGAAATTATTTTGAACACCAGTTCTCCTACCATTATTGTGGTGCCCCTTGAAACTGTTTGTATTTGAATACCGCGCGCCTCCGCCATTCGGAGAATAATATGTAGTGGAACAGTTGCGTTTTTAACAGCTTGCGTAGTAAGACCAATTGTGTGAATTGGGACTGTGTCCATTAACGCGGGGATTCCGCCTATGTGGTCTAAATCTGCGTGGGTAATTAACAGCAAATCAATAGTTTTTACATTGGTTTTTTGCAGTGTTGGTATTATTTTTGTGAAACCTATATCAATATTGTTTCTGGATCCCGCGTCAATTACCACGGCGTGTTTGTTGTTTTGAATAACGTGAGAGGTGCCGTGTCCGACTTGAATTGTGGTAATAGTTGTGGTGGCGCTGCCGGCTGTGTCTGTTTTTTGTGTATAGATAATCAACGCAATGGTGGCTAGGTATATAAATTTTCTTTTTGTGTACACCGTACACCACACAGCAAAAAGAATGAAAAACATGACCGATACTATTGCGGTTGGGTACACCGAATCAAAGTGTGTGTATGGTATTTTTTGGGTTGTCTCCGCCACACAGAGTAGTGCCGTTAGCCCGCACGACAAGGGAATTGTTGTGACCAAGAATGTTGTGTTTGTCAAAAAATACAAAAGTATGTTTATGCTTCCAAAAAATATAGCAATTGTTAAAACGCCGACAGCGGGGAGGTTTGAAATAATCCCAGACGGCGAGATAGTATGAAATACATAGGCAACTATGGGCGCCGAGGTGCACCAGGCACAAAGGCCCATTATCCACACGGTTACTATTTTTCGTTGGCATTGCACACGAGGGCTTGCTGTTGTGTTTTTTGGGCCAATAAAGGCCCATGTAAGTTGCGGGAGTAATACGCATAGGGCGCCGGCAACTAAAAATGTTAACTGAAACGAAACCGATTGTATTTGATTGGGGTCAATCAATAAAATTACAATAAGAACCACGCTCACAATACTAATGTTTTTACACCTGGCGTACAGAGAACCTGTGCAGTAGATGGCGAATCCCATACTAACTGCGCGAATTAGTGGCGATCTAAGTTCCACAAATAAACATAAAAAAAGCGTAACCAACAAGAGGGCTAGTAATTTAGTAACCCTGTTCTTTTTTATACAGAAGATGTTAATCACTAACACAAAAAGTGCAACGTGCATTCCACTCATAGCGAGAATATGGGACATGCCTGATGTTCTAAACAGGTTTGCTATGTTTTTCCAACCACTATCTCTAACACCAAAAAATATAGCCTTGAATAGTGTGGTTTGTTGTGGGTCTAGTGCTTCGATTTGGAATAGTGGTTTTTTTTCAACCTTGGCCGTTTTGTATGTTGTATAAAATCTTGGGTGTTTTTTTTGTGTGCTTTTGATAAACCAGCCTGGGCACTGAAACACGTCGCCTTTTACTATGTCTGGTATTCCCCGCATGACGACTGTTGCGGTTGTCGGGCGACCTCGGTGTACTGGAGATATGGATGCGAGAAACGCAACCTGTTGTTCCCTGTAGTCAAAAGGCGACATTTCATGTTGCTTGTTTTTGTGTATTTTTGGTGTTTCAAGAGCAGTAATATCAACTAGTACTAGTTTGTTTTGAGCGTATGGAAACCAGCCTTCGGTGTGCGGGGTAATTTGTGATCCTGCAAAACTCAAGAGTAGGGCGACGATTGAAAAGTCATATATTGTTTTCCTCTTGCTTGTTATCAAATTCAAAAGTAACCAAAAAAAAGAGAGTAAAAAGCAAACAAGAACGAACGACATGTGGTTTTCGATTGCGCCTGGGGTTGTGCCCATATATGAACCGGTGGCAACGGCTACTCCAATTATTGAAACACCACTCCACTGTATAGGTGGTGGTTTTATTTTTAGTCTTTTGTGCACCTGTGTCTATTTTCGCGTGCATTTAATTACATACAAATATACGTGCGTTATTTCTTTATAGATAAATAGTTTCTTCTTGTTGGGTTGTCTTCTTTGGTGGTGTACACTTCATGCTTATGAGTTCAATATTTGGTCAACAACAAGCGGTACACGCGCTTGAGTCTGCGCTTAAGGGTGGTCGCCTGCACCATGCGTGGGTCTTTTCTGGGCCAAAAGGCGTGGGTAAACACCTTACAGCGCTGTGGTTTGCTGAAAGATTGCTTGGGCGTAGCAACTCTAGGGATTTGCACTGTATTTGCAAGGAAGATGTGACCTGGGCTCAAAATCCAGCACTACAAAAGCGTAAACAAACAAACATTCCTATTGACTTGCTGCGGGAGCGAATTGTTGGTGGCAAAACTTCGGATGGAAAAACACACGACTCGGTAGCTTTTAAAACCTCTTTTGAGGGTGGTAAAAAAGTTTTTATTATTGATGAGGCGGAGTTATTAGACGAGGCCGGTCAAA
>JABJDN010000055.1 GCA_018665385.1 Phycisphaerae bacterium
AAATTACTCATCTTAGATGAACCTACAGACGGGGTTGACCCAGTTGGTCGCAGGGAAATTCGTGACTTGCTTGCAGAACTACGCCAAGAAGGCAGAGCAGTATTTCTCAACAGCCATCTTTTGAGTGAACTTGAAATGGTTTGCGATCGAGTTGCCATTATGGTTAAGGGCGAAGTCACTATGCAAGGAACAATTGACTCACTTACAAAAGATTCTAAGCGGTATGAAATTGAGTTAAAAGGCTCGATGCCTACTTGGGCGAAAGAAGCGTGCGACACCGTTCAAGACAACACCATGATTGTAAGAAGCGATGACGCAGAAGCAATACAACCATTACTTGACAGATTACGTGCTGAGCAAACCACTATTATTTCTGTACAGCCAGTGCGCGAAACTTTAGAAGACTTATTTATGCGCGCTGTTGATAACACAGACTCGCCAGGAGCTGTGCAATAATGCAATTTCAAGCACTTTTAACAGATGCCTACAGGCAACTGAGCGCAGCCAAACTGTTTTGGGTGTCGCTCGGCATTTCCGTTCTAGTTGTCATCGCTTTTGGCTCTATTGGATTCACCGAGACAGGTGTTTCAATTGGTTTTGGCATAACTGAGATCGAATCTGAATTCCTAAATGCAGGAAGCCGTTGGTCGCGAGGTTTTTACATAGGGATATTTTCAGGCTTCCTAGTGAATATTTGGCTTGCTTGGATTGCAACTGTCCTTGCACTCATCTCAACTTGTTCCATCTTTCCGGAATTCGTACATAGCGGTTCGATTGAGTTAACAATCTCGAAACCAATTGGCAGACTAAAATTATTTTTCGCTAAGTACCTTGTCAGTCTGCTTTTTGTCATTCTTCAAGTAGCAATATTTTGCGTTGGTATTTTTCTTTGTGTTGGCCTTAGGATTGGCGAGTGGAACCCCATGATTTTCGCAGCAATTCCAATTGTTGCAACTTTTTTCAGTTACTTGTTTGCAGTGTGCGTACTTGTAGGGATTCTCACACGTTCGGGCATTACAGCGCTTTTAATTACTGGCGTGTTTTGGATGTCTCTTTGGTCAATTCAAACTTCAGAAGCTGTATTGAATCGATTTGTTACACAGCAACAAGTCGACATTGAACGATTCCAAGAAGGCATTGAACAAACGAATACAAAAATTGCGAAAATCAATAAGACATCCACTGAAGATGACGAACGACTTGTGTCTCTTGAGGAGCGTAATAAAAGGTTCGTTGCAGATAAACTCGAAGCAGAAGAATCACTTGAATCATTAACGCAATGGCACGACCCTATTGCATGGGTTCTTGCGGTTTCTCCAAAGAACGCGCAAACCATTGGCTTACTAGACCGTTGGCTTAGCGACCCTGATGGATTTGATATTGCTGCAATTATGAATGGCGATATGAGATCATTCGAGAACGTTGAGGTGGATGAATTTGACAGAACTACAAGAAACGCTAGAGAACGTGAAACTAGAAAACGGATGCAAGACGAGTACGAATCAAAATCTCTCTGGTATGTAGTGGGGACATCCTTGCTCTTTGAGGGGTTTATCCTTGGCCTTGCTGCTTGGTATTTCCGCCGCAAAGATTTCTAAAAAACGAACGTATTTCGTGTGACTAAAAATATCGCTTCATGCACGTAGAGTGTATTAATTGTTGCCAAGTTCGCGGCCACGGTCGCGAGCCGAAATGACCGCATCTTCTATTGCTTCAGGGACGCCACGTTCATTCATCGTCTCTAACGCTGCCGCAGTTGTCCCACCCTTGCTTGTTACCGCTTCACGCAATTCACTTGGCGTACGTGAATCGCAATCCATCAATGTTGCAGCGCCAGCAACCGTCTGTTGGACAAGAGTCGTAGCGACATCAAGAGATAATCCAGAGCGTACTCCGCCAGCGATCATCGCTTCTGCCAACATAAACACATACGCAGGGCCACTACCGCTCACAGCAGTAACAGCGTCCATCAACGATTCTTCAACCAGTACAGCAACACCAATTTCATTGAATAGTTGCATTGCAAGCACTGCGTCTTCATCGCAGGCACTACTTCTAAGTGCAATCCCTGCTGCGCCCATGCCAACACTGCACGGCAGGTTGGGCATGATCCGAACGACTGTAGAGTTTCCAGTTGCTTCTGCAATTGAATCCGTCGTCACCCCAGCCATAATGGAATACAAGACTCTACCACGTACTACAGAAGCCACTGATTCGAATATCTGAGGCTTCACTGCAAGAAGCACATAGGTAGCCTTTGGCAACATTGCAGCACTCTCAACTACAACACAACCTAGTTCTTCAAAATGTGCCCTGCTTATAGCATCAGGATCCGCAACAGCAATCTGGTCGCTTTGAATAATTCCGCCACGAATAGCGCCATCAATAATCGCGCGAGCCATGTTTCCTCCACCAATAACTGCAAGTAAAATGCACATAGAAGGTACACTACCACCATGAGCAACAGCAAGGGCATAATTCCAGCACCACTTCCGTTTGAAACGCCAGTGGTCGAAATTAATAAGCAAATTATTTCGCTCCAAGAGCAAAATGATGCAGATACATTTGCACCAGAACTCGAAGAGTTACAAAAAACTCGCGACAGCCTGTTAGAAAAACTCTATGAAAATTTGACAGCATGGCAAACTGTCCAAGTAGCAAGGCACCAGAATAGACCGCAGACAGCAGACTACATTCGCATGATTTGCCGAGATTTCCGTGAATTGCATGGAGATCGCCACTTCGGTGACGATCCAGCGATTATGACTGGCTTTGCCCGAATTGGCTCGCATAAGGTCATGGTAATTGGCCACCAAAAAGGCAAGAATACCGAAGAACGCATTAAATGCCATTTCGGATGCGCGCACCCAGAAGGGTACCGAAAAGCGTTGGCTAAAATGAAACTCGCAGAAAAATACAAATTGCCTGTTGTTGCACTCATTGACACGCCGGGCGCATACCCAGGATTAAAAGCTGAAGAACGGGGTCAGGCAGAAGCAATCGCTGTAAATTTGAAAGAAATGAGTCGTTTAAAAACGCCTATTGTTTCAGTTATTATCGGCGAAGGTGGCTCTGGCGGCGCCCTTGGCCTTGGTGTTGCTGACCGCGTAGCGATGCTCCAATACTCGTGGTACTCAGTCATCAGCCCCGAGGGCTGCGCAGCTATCCTTTGGAAAGTTGCAAATGATGAAACCAATAGAGCCGCAGCTACTAGCCTAGCTCTTACGAGCAAAGACAATCTTAAAAATGGCCTTATTGATGCCATAATCCCTGAGCCAATCGGAGGGGCCCATAGGAACAACGAAGTGGCAGCAATAAACCTTGAAAAATGGATTGTGGATTCATTACGCGATTTAGAGCGATTCAATCCCCAAACCCTCGTCCAGAGACGATACGAAAAGTTTGCTGGCATGGGTGTCACTACAGAAGAATCCTGTTCGGATTGACGCGACACCAAAAAAACCATAAAATGCCATATTCTAATCTGAGTTTCGCACTACGCCGAATCTCTTAACTTGCTTAATAGCATGGCTTTACAAAAGGAATAGATCGTGGCAAAGAAGAAGACAACCAAGAAAAAAACTGCCAAAAAGAAGGTGACTAAGAAAGTTGCAAAGAAAGCGGCCAAAAAGAAGGTCGGCAAGAAAAAAGTCGTAAAAAAAGCTGTCACGAAAAAAGCCACGACTAAAAAGGTTGCTAAAAAAGCTGTCTCGAAAAAGAAGACCGAAAAGAAAACTGCAACGAAAAAAACTTCTACAAAAGTCGCGAAGAAAACAACCTCTAAGAAGAAGGTCGTTAAAAAAACTGCAGTAAAAACAGCACCTCGAAAGCGGAGACGCCGTGGCGTTTCTGTTTCTGATGCTGCGCGTGAAGAAGAAGCTGACAACGAGGGATTTGTGTATATCAACGGTCGTAAAATTCGGATGATTGCATCCAACGGACTTGTTAAAAAGAAACGCCGATCAAAAGCAGCAACAGAACCAAAAGAGAAAAAAGCGCTTTCACTGAAAACTACGCTGACTGTGAAACAGTTACGTGAGTTTCGTGACAAGTTAATGAAATACCGAATACAATTGCTATCCGATTTAGGCTCGATTGAAAAAGAAGCACTCATTGTGCACTCTGATACAAGCCACATGCCTATCCATATGGCTGACGCTGGAAGCGATGCGTACGATCAAGATTTAAAACTCGGTATGGCTGCAAACGAGAGAAGACGTATTCGTGATATTGAAGCGGCCCTCGTTCGGATTAAAAAGAAAACCTATGGCGTTTGCCACCTCACAGGCGAAAAAATTCCCGACGCTCGGCTGAAAGCAAAACCATGGGCGATGTATACCAAGGAATCGGCTGAAAAATTCGAACGCCGTAATCGTCGAAAATGATGCAAAGCGCATGGCGCTCACCAAAAGCATGGGCATCGTTATTGCTGGTCATGATTATTGGTTTTAGTGCGGATATTTATTCGAAATCTGTAGCATTTGAGAAAGTTGCAGACTCACCTGTGCTCCTTGAACGAGAACAATTACTCTCAAACCCTCACTGGTCTCCAATTCCAATCCATGAGGGCATTGTTGTTATTCCAGGCCGACTGCTACACTTTAGGCTCGTACTAAACGATGGTGCAGTATTTGGAATTGGCTCACAAAAACGTGTGTTTTTTATTATATTCACATTCATCGCCCTAGGAATTGCGGGTTGGATATTCGCTAGGCATACCACCAAGCAGGACGTTTTAGCGCATGTCGCACTTGGACTTATTCTCGGCGGTGGGATTGGTAATTTATACGACCGCATTTCAATAGGTCGTGTCCGCGACTTCATGTATATGTTTCCAGACCGGCACCTTCCATTCGACTTAGCGTGGCCTGGAAACAACACCGAATTGTTTCCATGGATTTTCAATACCGGTGACGTGCTACTCTTAGTCGGCATGGGGCTACTCATGATTTTCTTTTGGAAGCAGCCAGCCCCCGGTGCCCCAACGACTACAGCAACAACTGTTCAACCTGATCAGGACTAAGTAAATCATCTTGCGTGAGAAATTCGGGCAGTGACTCCAATTGCTTTGCCATTTCCAACGTAAAGCGCCCAACCTCTATCCTGCGAATCTCAAGGCAATAGCCCCCCGTACCGAGTGCTTTACCCAAATCACGAGCAAGTGCCCGCACATAGAACCCCTTGGCACAAGCGACTTCAATCGTAACGATTGGCCATTCGTACTTCAAAACCTCAATGGCATGTACTGTCGCTTTTCTTGGTTCAATTTTTACATCTTTCCCCATTCGAGCGGACGCATATGCGCGGTGCCCATCAACCTTCACCGCGCTAAAAATTGGAGGGGCTTGCATTATTTCACCAGAAAAAGTTGCGACGGCATCGTCGACTTTTTCCCTAGTTGGAATACGTGCCACTTCTACCTCTTCTCGTTCGCCTTCAGCGTCGTGACCTCGCGTAGTAGCGGAAAGGTCGATGACTGTCGTATACCGCTTATCGGTATCCATCATTTGACCCAACTTTTTAGTCATTTTACCCACCCCCAGAACAAGTACGCCTGTTGCAAGAGGATCGAGCGTTCCGGCGTGGCCTGTCTTCGTTTTGTGGCATTTCCGGCGAACAAGATTCACCATAGACATTGACGTTGGGCCACGAGGTTTATCAATTACGATTACACCCACCAAGAGTGGTTTGCTTGCTTGCTCCATCTAGGTACAATACCTTGTTCACTGGACAGGTGACCGAGCGGCTGATGGTGCAGCATTGGAAATGCTGTGTGCGCCTTGTGCGTACCG
>JABJDN010000074.1 GCA_018665385.1 Phycisphaerae bacterium
TCGATTGGGTAGAACGGCAATTGTTGTGCAATCATTTTTGCATCAATTTCTTTGAATTTTGCTTCTTTATCTTTATTGAAATACGGTACGCATCCAGCACAACAAAATCGAATTTCTCTACCATCAATAATCTCGGTGACAGCTTTGTCTTTAGAGTCGAGTTTGCTACCCGAAATTGGGCAAATGTCTAATAAGTATGGTGTGTGTACTAGCACCACAGATTTTGCATCTGCAATTTTTTTTTCTGATTTCAGCCCATTAATATAGGACATCTGTTTTTCGTTGTCCCATTTTTCAAAACCACCTTTGCATCCGCCGCAACAGAATGCAACATCTACTTCACCCACTGTCGTGGTTACTTCTGAGTTTACGGGGTTGCCTGTAAATGGGCAAACTGTATTGATTGGTTCACCAGCAAATAATACTGAAGTCATTATTAACGTGGAGAGGAGGGTTGTTATTGTAATCATGTGAATTGTCATCCTATTTTTGCGGTGGCTTCATTTACGAACGTTCTATTATACGAAGATGGAAACAATTTCTTGCAGGTTACACTGTTTTAGGTGCTTGTTTTTTGTATCCTTAGGCTTGTGAAAGAAGGAACTAATAGAACAGAAACCGCCCAATTGATTGAACAGTGGTTTTTACAGAATGCAAGAGATTTTCCATGGCGTGCAGAAGACACTCCATGGGGACGTCTAATCAGCGAATTCATGGCGCAGCAGACCCAAATTTCAAGAGTGGCAGAGCGTTGGCCAGCGATGATGAAGCGATTTCCAACGCCCAAGGCTATGGCTGAAGCAGATGAGCAAGCAGTCCTTTCTTTATGGCAGGGCTTGGGGTACTACAGGCGAGCGAGGCATTTAAAAGCAACAGCAGAAATGATCATGGAGTCATTTGACGGAGAAGTTCCTTCTAACGTAGGCGACTTGCTGAGACTGCCAGGCGTAGGCAAATACACTGCGGGTGCTATTGCATCGATTGCGTTCGGAGAGCGCGAGGGAATTGTTGACGCCAACGTTCATAGGGTATTTTGTCGGCTTGAAAATCGTTCTGGCGATTCAGTACCATCGCAATGGACTTGGAAAATTGCTGAAGAGTTTGTTTCTGCCTGCGATTCGTCAAAAGTTTGCAACGAGGCACTCATGGAATTCGGTGCTGTACTTTGTACACCTAAAAAACCTGAGTGTGCGCATTGCCCTTTGCGAACTACATGCAAGTCGTTTGAAGCGGAGACCCAGCATGAAATTCCAACACCAAAACAAAAAGCAAAAAGAAAAGAAGTGTTTCATTACGCAGTGGTAATCGAGCATGAACACGAACTAGCGTTTGAACAGCGTGGCGACGATGGGTTATGGGCAGGAATGTGGCAAGTGCCAACGGTTGAGTCTGATACGGAACTAACGATTGAACAAGTCGCAGCACAGTTGGGTATTCGTGTGCCAATGCAATACCTTGATACTTTTAAACACACCTTGAGCCACCGCTCAATTTCGTTATCTGTTTTTACTTGTAAAAGTAGACCTGATAACAATTATTTATGGTTTAAGAGAGAAGCTTTGGCAGAACTGCCTCTCGCTTCTGCCCAACGCAAGGTGCTCGCTGTACACTATTCTTCATGAAACTAAAAGCACTTATCGTACTATTATTATGTTCCGTTGCAACAGCCCAACATCCGATGGATTTTGTTCCTGATGATGCAATAGGCTTGCTGGTAATCAATGATGGTTCAGCAATTAATTCCATTCTCCAAACTGTAGATGCACAGTCCGGAATGGCAAGCGCAACACCCGATGTGCTCGAAACATTTCTAAGTCAATATATAGATAACCCGAATGCAATTGATTTTACTTCTGAAGTGCTTGTTATTTTAGAACCAACAATAACGGCTCCTGGGCAAAAACCTGCCGGCATGTTTGGTCCAATGCCGCACTTTATGGTTGTATGCAAAGCAAAAGATGGTCAGACTTTGAAAGCAAATAAGGCAAGTGGACTAACTACTGAAGCGTTAAAAGATGGTTGGTTTATCGCAACTGGTGCAACAAAGTGGTCCACTAGGACATCTGAAAAACTTTCGCCTATAGTTGAAAAACTTCCAGAAACAAATGTTGCTCTAGTGATTGAGTTTGCAGCAATTTGGAGTAAATTTTCTCCAATCATACAGATGACAGGCGGCATGGCTGTTAGTGGTTTGAATAGCCCTGGACCAGATGGTGTCATTACACCTGAAACAAAAAGAGCTGCTAAATCTGCTCAGAGTGCGTTTGGCAACGCAATGAAGGAATTTGCTGATGTAAAAGCAATCACAGGTGGTTTTGATTTTGAAGATTTTACAGCCGTAGTCACTTTTGATATCGAAAGTATTAGCGGCAAATCACCCAAAATAGATAACAGTTCGATGATCGAAATGGCTTCAAGTCTTGCTAGTAGCGGCGCGCAGCATGCTATGTCAGAAAAATTAACTCGTAAACTTATGGAGTTGGATTTCGAAGCGTTGCAAGAATTTGCAGGTTCTGCAGGAGATTATGCTAATTTTATAACTCCGGCATATAGAAAATTGGCGGAACTTACAGAGTTAAATGTTGGTAGTTGTGACGTAAGTGGCGAAAAAGGATTTACAGTCGCTGTCTTGGGAGAGTATTCAAACCAAAATGAATACATGAAACTTGTTCCAGAGGTGATTGTTAGTTCTGCAGAGGCACTAGAGCAATATTACAGTATGGAATTGTCTACCGCAGATGCCTCATACAAGTGGAATGTATCGATTATGAGTGATGACGCTGAGTATGTAGACGTGATGAATGCAGTTGTTCCAAAAGGCACTCAAGTACGCTTTGGCAAACAAGGCAGTGACCGCATTGCAATGATGTTCGGGCCAAAAAATTGGAAGGCATTTACTTCACCTCATTCTTCAGCATTGGCGCAAGTCATTAAGCCACATGCAAGAAATGTCGAGATCGATTACGCAATGAGTATGAATTTCCGAAAATTTGCCGTAGGAGTCATGGAGATAGATACGATTGCTAACGGTGAAGATTCTAGGTTATCAGTCAAGGATTCACCTTCAGCAAAAAATTCTATTCTCTTTGGTACGACAGAAACAGGTACTTTTATTGAGATAAAGTCAGACTTGTATGGCTTAGCGACACTTGTATCTGAACTAGATATAGCGGAGTAACTGGTTCTAACCGGCTATATCGCCTTCTTTTTCTGCTTCGATTACTTCAGGATCATCTGCGCCCAATGTTGCGTCGTCAGGGTATTTAATGCGTGTATGGTAGATTGAATTCAGCCGAACGATTATTGCATCTTCGACTTTCGCAAGTTCCCTAAACGTGAGCCCGCAATCATCGAATTGATGATCGAGCAGGCGCTTTCGTGATAAATCGCGAACGAGTGCTTCGATGCGTGCAGGGTTTGGGTCTGGCAATACTCGTGAAGCAGATTCCACTGCATCTGAGATCATTAGTATGGCAGACTCTTTTGTATGAGGTTTTGGTCCAGGGTAACGAAATTGCATTTCATTAATTGGCTCGCCATTTTCTGCAGCTTCTTTCATCGCAGCATGATAAAAATATTCCACTAAGGTTGTGCCATGATGTGCTTCAATAAAATGAATGAGTTCCCGAGGTAAGTCGTATTCTCTTGCAAGTTCAATACCATCTTTCACATGCCCAATAATGACAAGCAAACTCATCGAAGGCTTTAAGTCTTTGTGCCTGTTGTAACCAGTTTGGTTTTCTACAAAATACTCTGGTTTGTTCATTTTCCCAATATCGTGGTACAGACCTCCAACATACGCAAGGAGTGAATCGCCGCCAATAGCCTCGGTAGCAGCTTCTGCAATGTCTGCAACTTGTCTTGAGTGGTTAAACGTTCCTGGCGCAAGTTGTTGTAACTGGCGGAGCAATGGGTTTCGAGGGTCTCGATAATCAGCAAGCGTCATACCAGTTGTTATATTGAATAGTTGTTCTATGTTCTGCAAAATACCTAAGACAAAGAATCCAACTATCAGTGCAGAACCAGCAGCAACTACAGAGTTTGTCACGATTTGTTTCAATGCGATTGAAAGGTCTGGTACTTCTGCTAAACCTAAGAAGAAAGCACCAATGCCAAATGTAATTGCAGTAACACCAGATGCTCGAATCAAAGTTTGTCTTTGTCGAACTTCCTGAAGTTGCCCAATCATTGTCCCGCAACCAGCGATTAAAAGAATAAACCAACCTATCGATTGGGACAGCGCCATCGTTATAAAGGTGCACTGCATAAACGCGATGAACATACCCATCCGTTGTTTGTACGCAAGGCAAGCCACCGTAACAGCAAACAGGGTGGGTATTACAGCAGCAGCATAGATAAACGTTGGCGCTTCAAGTGTAATGACTACGGATAAACCGAGCATGGTTGCCATTAACGCACATAGTGCAACAAGTCTTAGTGTATTTTTTGCGATGCGCGGGTATGTGATAGTGGTGTACGCTCCAATAAAAATGGAAAGCATTGCAAGGAGACCAATCGAACCAATTCTTGGAAGCCATCTTTCACTCAGTGAAGCTGTAGCCAGAAAACGTTCGTGTTCTTCTAGGGCTTGTTCGTATTGCGTCGTATTGATTACGTCGCCACGTTTCCAAATAATTTCGCCCCGTGCGTGTTCTTTGATTACCGCTTTGACATTATTTGCTGCATTGTTTGATCGAACAGTAGTATCTTCAGCATCGAGTTGGATGCTTGGTTGGTAATCACTGATAAGACGTTGTGCGATGAGTGGAACGAGTGATTCTGGAAACCCTGCTCTACTTACGATTTCTGAAAGTCTGTTGTCAGCACTATTTCCTTGCTCTGCAGGAAGGGCAACACCTTCTGCTTGATATGGAATGAGGTACTTGTCGTTGCCTTCAGACAGCGCTCTGTTCGATGCTGGTGTTGTGGTAAACACTTGAAACTCTTCATTGGATAAAAGAGGTGTGCGTCTTTGCAACTCTGTAATTATTCTTGCTACATATCTACGCCATGACGGTGTCGCTTCGCCATCTCTAGACATTTGCTGCATTGACAGCAATGTTTCAGGAGTAATACTAAATTGTTTCGCGAGTTCAACATTTACTTCTTCGATTGAATTTTTTCCGAAAACTGCAGTGGGCAATCCAATAAGTGAGGCTTCAAGTCTTTCTATAAATGTAGCGTTAATGGTATAAATTCTAGGCGATGAATTCCGTGCTTCTTCGCGTCTAGCTTCTGTAGAGGCTACATCTTCGATTGAATAATCAATACGTGTAATTCTTGTTTTAGATGCAATTTGTCCATCGCGAATTTTAATTTGTTCTCGCGACCACGTTGCAAGTGATGAAACAGTAACAAGAAAGAAGAAAATGACAAAACAAGTACGTAAAAACTCTGGGCGACGGAGCATTGTGGAAAGCGAAAACGCTTCTTTAGGAACGTTGCGAAGGACAGATTCTCGTCTGCTCTTGCTTCCGCTTTTATTACGATGTCCG
This sequence comes from Phycisphaerae bacterium, assembly GCA_018665385.1. GTDB lineage: Bacteria > Planctomycetota > Phycisphaerae > Phycisphaerales > SM1A02. The sequence goes on from JABJDN010000074.1 coordinate 5,496, forward strand.
GAGGTTTTGCTCATGAGATGAATTCGTTTTTAGTATCGACAACATAACCGCGATTTGCCTAGTTGATACGAGTGATATTGCATTGAGGCAAGTCACCATGGCCTTTTCTACGGGAAGCGTCTGTTCGTGTATTAAAATTGCCGCCTTGGACAAGGTACAGGATTCGCCCTGACCTGTCAGTATCTTCAGTTACCCAAGTGGTAGCAATGCCAAGTTGTTGAAGTTCAGTCGAAAGTTGGACACGTGCTGCATTTGCATTTTCCTTGTTTCGGTATGCACCGAACTGCAACGTAAATGCTCCTTTAGATTGAACAGATGGGCTGGCCATCCCAGTCGCTCTTGCGTTTGCCTCTCTGCGATCGTTGCCTGTTAAATTTTGAGAAGCTATCGCAAAGTCAGCTTTTGCAGATTCGTAGTCACCCTGATGCTCAGCAATAATTCCAAGCATCGCTGTTGCCTTGGCGCTAACTTCTTTATTAGAAGAATTCTTAGCTTTCGCAAACCAACCTTCTGCACTTTCAATTTGCTTGCGTTGAAATTCGCACAGCCCCATCATGTATTGTGATTCGCTTATAACCTGATTGGAGGAAATAGATTTTCCAGCCCACATCTCAGAAAGTAACCATTGGCTGTTCCGATACTCGATTATTGAGCGGTCCAATGCGGTTGGCTGAGATTCGCAACTTGCAAGTAGGGGTAAAATTAAAACTGAAAGAAGGATATTTCGCATGGAATGTGTTCCTATGAGGTATCGTACCTTAATCGGAATAGCATTCAATGAAACTTCTACGTTCTATTTATAACTCTTGGCGAAGGAATGCATTCCGAACGCTCATCACAGATGATTACCGCTCGTGGAAGGGGTTTGAGTTGCAAGTTGCTTCATGGCATATAGCGAAGCAACTCAAAACGGACAAACCACACGTGGCTGTACTTCTGCCAACTTCTGGGATGTTTCCGGCTTCTATGACGGCAATTTGGTCCCAAGGCAAAACAGTAGTACCCTTGAATTATCTTTTATCTCCTGATGAAATTACATATATCATCGAAGATAGTGGTGTTGATACTGTCATCGCAGTGACGCCAATGATTGAAATGATTGGTGGATTACCTGAAGGCGTAGAAACCCTCCTCCTTGACAAAATGTCCTTTAAGGGAATGCCGCCAGTTCGGTCTTCGGTAAAAAGCGACGAAGAAATGCTTGCAGCACTTTTGTATACATCTGGCACTTCAGGAAAGCCCAAGGGCGTCATGTTGACTGCAGGTAACTTGCATTCAAATGTTGAGCAATGCAAACAGTGGGCAGAGTTTTCCAAGAAAGATATTTTTCTTGGTTTATTGCCACAGTTTCACAGTTTTGGTTTCACTGTTAACACACTTGTACCGTGCGCAATGGGTGCACGAGCGGTGTACACAGCGCGATTCAATCCACGCAAAGTGTTAGAACTTCTTCGAACACATAAAGCAACAGCACTGCTTGCAATCCCTTCAATGTTTAATGCATTGCTTAACGCAAAAAGTGCGACGGCAAGTGATTTTGAATCAATCCGGTTTGCAGTTTCAGGTGGAGAAGGATTGCCTGATGCAGTGTATCTTGGGTGTAAAGAAAAGTTACAACTGGAAATAAACGAGGGATATGGATTAACGGAAACTTCGCCAGTGTCTAATTGGTGCAGACCAGCGGAACATAGACGCGGCAGTGTAGGAATGCCAATTGTCGATGTGCACGAACGGATTGTTGGTGAAGACGGAGCCGATTTGCCAGCGAACGAAGATGGCGAAATTAGAATCAGTGGACCGAATATTATGCGTGGCTATTACAAATTACCCGAAGAAACTAAGAATGCATTTGATGATCAAGGGTATTTTCGGACAGGGGACATGGGGCATTTAGACGATGACGGGTTCTTGCATATCACGGGCAGAATTAAAGAAATGCTCATCATAGGTGGCGAAAACGTGTTCCCTCGCGAGATTGAAGAAGTACTCACGAATCACCCTGATGTACTAGCAGCGGGAGTAGTTGGCAGGCAAGATGACTCGCGTGGCGAAGTGGCTGTCGCATTTGTTGAACTTAAGGAAGGCGCAGAGTTCGATGAAATGGCTTTGCGCTCTTGGTGCAGAGAATCTATCGCAACTTTTAAAGTGCCTAAAACGATTACATTACTGCAAGAATTACCAAGGAATCCAACCGGTAAAATTGTTCGACGTGCACTTGCAGAGTTAGTTCAGAAAGATATAACTCAATGAAACATGCGATAACGCTAGCGCATAGCCCTGACCCTGACGACGCGTTCATGTGGTGGCCACTAGCGGACATCGATGGAAGCGGTCCAGCATTAGATACAGGTGAGTTTGAATTCGAACTTGTAATGAAGGACATTGAAACTCTTAATGCTGAATCTGAGCAAGGTTTGTACGACATTACAGCAATAAGCATTGCTCATTATCCGGTCGTTTCTGATGCGTACCACTTAACAGCATGCGGAGCATCGCTCGGTGATGGGTATGGTCCTAAAATTGTCGCTACATCAGAAGTGTCTATAGACGCATTAATTGCATCCCAGCCCTCATTCGCAGTTCCTGGCGAAAGAACTTCGGCACTTGCCGCATTGCGGATTCTTGCTGGGAATAATCCGTTGCAATGGGAATCTGTTGCATTTACTGAAATTATGAACGAAGTAAGTTGCGGCAACTACGGCGCAGGAGTTGTGATTCACGAGGGGCAACTTACGTACGATGAACACGGATTGCATGAAGTTTGCGATTTAGGGGCGTGGTGGATGAAACGTACAGGGCTGCCATTGCCGCTAGGTGGTAACACTATTAGAACCGATACAGACGAACGCTACGGCGCCGGTGCAACTGAAAAAATTACATCTCTACTATTGCAATCAATTGAATACGCAATGGAGCATCGCGAAAAATCATTACTTTGGGCTGCAAAATGGGGACGGGGAATTGATATTGAGTGCACCGACGAATTTGTTGAAATGTATGTCAACAAGTGGACCCTTGATTTTGATGAAGTTGGAAGAGAAGCAGTTCGTCGATTCTTAACAGATGCTGCATCAGTAGGCGCATTGCCAAGTATTGAAGAAATTACGTTCGTTTAGGTTGATAAGTCTGCTTCGCCAAGCAAATTGAAACCTTTTCGCAACAGTAATTGTCCACCAAGTGTCAGGTCATCGATTGCTAATGCCACAGTTGAATCGCCAATAGCTGACTGGCTTATCAAGGAATAGATAAACAAAATATTTAACTCAGCACCTAAAAGATACAAACATAAATCGGCTAAAGAATGCGAGTCATCTATGACTGTCACAATTACATCAATTTCTGAGAATGCAATTCCTAATTCGCGAAGCAATACACGGGCGGCGTCAGAGTTATCTGGAATCATCCGTATGACTGCGTGATCGGAAGAGTCTATGACATTAATGCCAACGACATGCACATGAGACGCGTCGTCAAAATGGCGAAGAAGATCAAGCAGTCGACCAACGCGGTTTTCTAAGAAAATACTAAACTGTCTTACAGAAGGCACTTTGTACCCTTGTAAAGTTTCTGTGGGTATTTGCGACATATTCACTTTGAAGTACTCGTTGGTTTTAAACTGGGTGTAAGTTTCGGAGTAGCTGTTTTTTCGCCAATTGTTTCAGGAGAATATTCATGGTCACGTTTTCGAACAACTACCACAGTGATAATTTCGTCATCTTTATTTAATGAACGCGCAATGTCTAAGCCATCAGTTACTCGACCAAATACAGTGTGTCGGCCATCCAAATGAGGAGTTGGTAAATGGGTTAAAAAGAACTGGCTGCCTGCTGTATTTGGTGCAGCTGTTTTTGCCATAGAAAGAGAGCCCGCGAAATGATTCCGTCTGTCAGGATTTGTGTGCTCATCCTTGATTGTGTAACCGGGGCCGCCTTGTCCTGGATTTCCAGTCGCGCCATCACGTGTATTTGGGTCGCCACCTTGAGCCATGAATTTAGGAATTACACGATGGAACTTAATGCCGTCGTAATATCCCTTTTCAGCAAGGGAGATGAAATTCGCAACGGTGTTCGGTGCGTGATCTTCGTACATTTCAATTCCTATTGTGCCTTTCGAGGTGTGCATAATGAGTAATGGTAAATCATCTGCCATTTCTTCAACTTCTCGAATAGAAGTCTCGCTGGTCCATTTTTCTAACGCTATTGTTGAATCGGACTGTAGTTTATTAATAGTTGCCGAAAGTGCAGATGTATTTGTTACTTGCGCTGGGTCAATTGTGTCGAGTGCATTGAGTGATTCTTCAAATCGATTGTCCGCATACAGTAATCGAGCATACGTCGTAGCAATTTTCGGGTCATCCAGCGAGCCCATCTGTAATGTCTCCATAGCTGCGATTGCTTGTGAGTAATCGTTTTTATCTTCAAGAAATGAAGCCCACATTCCAACAATTTCAGGCGTATTTGGAAACTTTGCGAGGATTTCCTTATACACAGCTTCAGAATCATCACCGCTAGATTGCAATTGGTATTGTGCCCATGCAACTGCGACTCCAGTGTCATTTGGTCGCAAATCAATAAGCCTAGCAAATAGAGCATTGCATTTCTCATTGTCGTTCACCCACATGCTCAGTTGAATTGCCTCAACTAAAAGCCTGTAATCGTCGTTGGCATCATTCCAAGCAACTAATTCATCGAGTAATTTTTTCACAGTTTCTTCGTCGCCTTCCAAGAATCCCCGTTGATTTGCAATCGAATTGCGAATGGACTGGCATTTCATCAGCAGGGCATCACCCTCTGGAGTTGTTGCAAAAGCTGTAATAACAAGTAAAAATGAAGTGAATACGTATGAAAGCATGGTTGGTTTCCTTAATTAATTTCGAATACGCACAGAATAGCATCCTAGATGTTGTGTATTTACATACAGCGAAAAAAAAGAAATAAAAGCAACGCATACACGCCAAATTATGATGTTTAGTTATAATTATTATATCGTTAACGCGATCCCGAATTTACCCCCGGAAGGGCTCGGTGTGGATCTTTGATTCCACCGGGCCTTTTTTAATACAACAATTCAATTGCTTCCTAGTTCGTACGGTGTACTGCTTTGCTTCATGCAATAGTAGAGTTTCGTTAGTCACGCTTGAAACTCCATCTGCTTCACTCTCCTAGGAACTAGATGCTTACATGTATATGTCTAGTGCATCAATAGTCATTCTACTGTGTGCCAGACGCGTAGCAGGTTACGAGAGCGCCACAACATACATATGTAGTAAACCGGTGCTAGATGTAGTATTCAAAAAATAAAGGCCCGGTAGACGCAAGCGCCATACCGAGCCCTTTCGGGGGTAATTTTGATACGTATATTGTAGCAAAAGATTCGTAGTATGGCAATTGTGGTTAGAATTAAAGATTATGAGCGTACTGCAGCGGTTATTGCGATTGCAAGGGCATCTGCAACATCGGGTGGCTCTGGAGGTTCGTGTAACTGCAAGGTATGCGTAATTGCAAGTTGGACTTGTTCTTTTGTTGCTTGTCCATTTCCCGTTACAGATTTTTTGATTTCTGTTGGAGCAAGTTCAACAAGAGGGAGCGATGCTTGCTCACCTGCGAGCAAGATTACACCTCGAGCGTATCCGAGAATGGTTGCAGTAGCGACCTGGCGTTTGTGCGTAAAAATGGTCTCTACAGCAAGGATATCGGGCTGTAATTCTTCGATGATTTCAGTTATATCTTTGTACAACTGGCTAAGCCTAGAAGACACACTCTCTTTGGTATTTAGTTTTATTGCGCCTGCTTCGATAAGCGAGGGTAACCTAGAGCTTGATACGTACTCTACACAACCGTATCCTGCTATGCGTAAGCCAGGATCAATTCCAAGGACTATCATGAGGTCCCCGA
>JABJDN010000054.1 GCA_018665385.1 Phycisphaerae bacterium
ATCAATTTCAGAAGAGAATCTTTTGTGCGGCTTGCAACTTCGTCCTCTGCGTTGCTCGCCAGAACTCCTGGAAGGTGCAATAATCGAGCCATATCAATATGTGCATCGGCGTTCACAGCTTGTAACTGTGCAATGTAATTACCAAGGACTTCTTTGTTCACAGTTGCAATGCCGTGCTCAGAGGTATCTGAAAATTTCACAGTAACTGTAACGCTGCCCCTCGATAATTTTTTTGAGATCGCAATATCAATCGCTGTTTCAATACTTTGCAACGGATCTGGAAGACGCACACTTGCTTTATAAAACTTATTGTTGACCGTTCGTATTTCAACTTGTAGTGAAACACCTTCTTCCCTGCTAGAAGAAGATCCAAAGCCCGTCATTGAACGAAGCATATTTAGTTCGTACCCTCTGTAGTAGCATCTGTTGCGGGTGTTGTAATCGGTGCAGTTACTGGTGCGGTTGTACTAGGAGTCGATACAACAGTTGGTTGCGATACTGCTGTCACTGGAGCAGTTGCTGCACTGTCTACTAAGTTAAGCGCAACTGCAATACCAAGGAACAATACAAACGCTACAACTGTCATCACAGTCAGCGCATCGCCAACTCTGCCACCAAACACTGTGTCAGTTCCGCCACCGCCTGCTCCACCAAATGCAGAAGCAAGTCCGCCACCTTGTGGTCGTTGAACGAGGATTATTAAGATCATCGCTACAGAGATAACGATGAGTGCAATAGTGAGAATAAGAAAAGTAGTATTCATTTCGAGAGTTCCAAAAGTAGGTGTTACGAGTTACAGGCAGCCTTTATGATAGAGGCAAATGAATCGGCTGTTAATGAAGCACCACCTACAAGTGCTCCATCTATATCTTTACATGAAAATAATTCAGCGGCGTTCTCTGGTTTTACAGAGCCGCCGTATTGAATACGGGTTTGCTGGGCTATTTCTTCGGAGAACATCTCAGTGAGGGTTGCCCGAATAGATGCGTGGACGTTCTGGGCATCGTCGGGGGTTGCTGTTTTTCCCGTGCCAATCGCCCAAACTGGCTCGTACGCAATGACTACATCTGCCATTTGCTCTGAAGTTACGTTTGCTACACCAGAAGAAACCTGGGTACGCACAACATCCATGGTGCTTCCGTTCTCGCGTTCTTCTAGGGTCTCCCCCACACATAGAACTACTTGCAGACCATGTGTAAGTGCGAAAGTAACTTTTTTTCTAATAAGTTCGTCGCACTCGTGCAATACATGCCTTCGTTCGCTGTGTCCCACGAGTACACTTTGCACGCCAACGTCTGCCAGCATCGCTGCACTGGTTTCCCCGGTGAACGCTCCAGATTCTTCGTGCCAGACATTCTGGGCACCGAGGCAAATCGCAGAGGTATCAATCACGCTTTCAACGGCTTGCAGGAACGGAAGAGGAGGGTACACAACCACATCGCAGTCATCTGCACAATCAAAGGCGTCCACAACACAACCAGCAAGATGCATCCCAGACTCAAGGCCTGTATTCATCTTCCAATTTCCGCCAATAATGGGCTTTCGTTGCGTCATCTGAACGGCAAAGGATACCAGAAATGCTTTACCTCCCTCGCGAATTACACGTATCAGAGTACAATTCGTGCTTTAAGACCCTTCTATTACCCTCGTACGAGGCCACCAATTATTTTTCCATTGGAACCAAGCAAATGCCGCTGAGCGCACCTGAAATCCGAGCACAATTCATCGAGTTCTTCAAAGAGCGGTGCGGCCACACCGAGGTCCCCTCAAGCCCTGTAGTTCCCCACGATGACCCCACACTTTTGTTCACCAATGCAGGAATGAACCAATTCAAAGATGTCTTCCTTGGCAGAGGCAGTCGACCATATACTCGCGCAACTGATACGCAAAAATGTATCCGTGCTGGTGGAAAACATAATGATTTAGAAGATGTTGGTCGAGACACGTACCACCACACATTTTTTGAGATGCTCGGTAATTGGTCCTTCGGTGATTATTTTAAAGCTGAAGCAATTCAATGGTCTTGGGAATTGTTTACAGAAGTCTGGGGGCTTGATAAATCAAGAATTTATATCACGGTATTTTCAGGCGATGAAACTGATGGGCTAGAACCAGACATTGATGCTGAAAACTTATGGAAAGAGTTAACCGATATAGACCCTTCCCACATCACACGTTGGGATAGGAAAGATAACTTCTGGGAAATGGGTAGCACTGGACCTTGCGGACCATGCAGTGAAATTCATTACGATTGCACCCCCGATGGAAATGGCGGCCATCTTGTAAATCTAGATGATCCAAACGTCATTGAGTTATGGAACCTTGTGTTTATTCAATACAACCGAGGTGAAGATGGTGCACTTGCAACTCTTCCAAACCAACATGTAGATACAGGTATGGGGCTTGAGCGGATTGTTCGAGTCCTTCAAGGAAAGAATAGTAATTACGACACAGATTTATGGTCGCCGATTTTTGAAGCCATACAAAAACACACTGGAGTACGAGCATATAGCGGAGGCCTTGAAGACCATATTGACATTGCATACCGCGTGGTTGCAGACCATATTCGTTGCCTTGTTGTTGCAATTGCAGATGGTGGAAGGCCCGGTTCTGCTGGACGCGAATATGTATTGCGGAGAATTTTACGAAGAGGTGTACGACATGCTCACCAAACACTAGGCTTAGATGGACCATTGCTATGCAAACTTGTTCCATCGGTTGTTGAAACTCTTGGTGAAACTTTCCCAGAAATAGAAGAACATAAAATACAAATTGCGCACATTATTCAAGATGAAGAAGAAAGTTTCCTCAAAACACTAGACAGAGGCATCGAACTATTTAACAAAGCCGTACAAGAAGGTGATGGAAAAACTGTTGATGCAACAAGTGCATTTGCATTACACGACACCTTCGGTTTTCCAATTGACTTAACAGAGGTCATGGCGGACGAGCTTGGTCTGCATGTTGACCGCGAGGGATACGACCAATTGATGGAGGCTGCACGGGAGACATCACGGGCAACTTCAGAAATTGATCAAAAAATGCAATTGCCCCCTGAAGTTCTCGGCAAACTTGAATCGCTTTCCGTGCACCCAACTGATGACAGTAAAAAATACGGGCAAGGAATTTCAGTTGCACGCGTAAAAGCAATATGGAACGGTAAGGAACTTACTGGTAAGGCTGATGACTCGATGGTGTTTGGCATTATGCTCGACAAAACCCCCTTCTACGCTGATGCCGGCGGGCAAGTGGGCGACATTGGAAACATAGTCGCAGAAAGGTCAGCCAATCGGGAGCGAGCTCAATTCCAAGTCGCTGAAACGCACCGATACGGCGATTATGTGCTGCATATTGGAACGATGCTTGAAGGCTCGATGCAATGCGGAGACGAGGTGACAGCAATCGTGAATGAAAAGAGAAGAAATGCCATTACATCCAACCACACAACGACGCACCTGTTAAACCATGCACTACGAACTGTACTTACCGACGAGATTCAACAGCGAGGTTCACTTGTCGATAATGAAAAGTTACGTTTTGATTTCTCGCAATCGCATGCGATGACAGATGAACAAATCATCAAGGTCGAACAACTTGTAAATGAAGCAATCGGTACAAGTAGAATAGTAGACATACAAGAAGTTTCGCTCGAACTCGCCCAAAGAATTCATGGGGTACGTGCCGTGTTCGGCGAACGATACCCAGATCCAGTGCGAGTTGTAAGCATTGGTGCAACAGTTGATGAACTTATTGCAAACCCTTCTAACAAATTATGGCAGGATTGCTCGGTAGAATTTTGCGGTGGGACGCATGTTGCCGATTGCTCAGAGGCGCAGCATTTTGCTCTGTTACACGAACAAGCACTTGCTTCTGGCACTAGAAGAATAACAGCGGTCACTGGCGTTCCTGCACAAGCAGCCCATGAAGCTGGTGCGCGATTGCTGCAGCAGATTGAGGAAGCAAAACAAAAAGACGGTGTTGAACTGTGCAGTTCGTATGATTCATTGATTCGTATTGTGGACGAACTGACTCTTTCGCAAACGATAAAACACAAAGCGAAAAAAGAGTTACAAAAACTTTTCGTACAAGTAAAGCAAATCCAAAAACAAACAGCATCATCAAGAAAGGATATAGTTCTCGAACAAGCAAGAGTGATTGCCGAATCGCCCGACGAACTTGTTATTGCTGAAATTGACGGCGCAGACAAAGACTCCATCATGGTTGCCCTTGATGCAATTCGTTCCAAGCGACCAGACGGTGCAGCGATGCTAATTACTTCAGACAAAGAAGAAGGTAAAGTTCTTATTGTTGCTGGTGTTAGCAAACAATATATTTCAAGGGGTCTAAAGGCCGGCGATTGGGTTCGCGAAGCTGCAAAAGTATGCGGTGGAGGCGGAGGCGGGAGACCAGACACAGCGCAAGCAGGTGGAAAAGACCCATCAAAAGTTAGTGAAGCAATACAAGTCGCAATACAATACGCAAACGAGGTAACGAACAATGAGTGATGAACCAAAACAAGAAATTGAAAAAGTGGAACAAGAGCAAGAAGGCGTTCCGCATTTTGTAACGCCCCTGCTACATATTGCTAGGCAAGTAGGCGAACATGTGCTTTC
>JABJDN010000123.1 GCA_018665385.1 Phycisphaerae bacterium
AATCCTTTGCTATATTAATCAATTACGGACAACCCGTGATGTAGGATAATCGGCAATTGGGCTGCCGTGGGTGAACTTTAAAACTTGATTGTAAAATCAACCCATCTACCGATTAGGTAACGGCTTATAAAAGAAAATTAGCCATCGGTGCTTACGGACAATATCCAAGCGCACCAATAACAGCAAGGATGTCTGATATATCGACTACATCGTACGGCGCGGCAACCTCAGCGCCATCTCCCGTTGTGCCCCAGACCGAAATGAGCGCAAGCAAGTCAGTGATATTTACGGAGCCATCGGCGTTGATATCTTCAATGCACGTGATAGTCGCGCTTCCAACAACAGTATGCCAACCACTGTTCGCTTGGTACTCCCCAACGTACCAAAAGCGTGTATCGTTGTTTGGATCAATAGTCATATCAAAGTAATCGCCCCAGCGACCATCAGCACCTGTTTCACTCGTGGCTACAAGAGTAGGCAACCCCATGATTCCAAGGGGGTCACCTTGTTTTCTGCCAACCAGGTGAAGAGTAGGTACTGAAGTATCGTTTGCCGACGCAACAATAATGGCTACTTCGCCTCTTTTATTTTGGGCGATTGCAGGGAAGAAAGTAGACTTGTCATCCACGGTTGCATCTCCACTTTGCGCGAGCGTAGGCGCGACTGCAGGCCAGTTTGAGAGATCTATTTCGTACCAACGACCAACAGCATTCACGTCATTTCCACTAATTCCATGTGCCGTCCATAAACTTCCATCGCGGTACTGCGCGTTCATAATTCGACCGTCAAGTGCACTAATAGTTCCACCAGGGTTAGGAACGCCGCCTGGGGTGCTGTGGTTTGGAACCGCAACAAACTCAGATACCACAGAAGGATTTTCTGGGGTATCGATGTAAGACACGCGCAATTCTGTGTTATTTCTTCTTCCAACAAAGAACGCGGCAGGAGAATCGCCAATGTGCTGCGCGCACTGCATACTGGCATGTCCAGGTTTCTGCACATCCGCAACTACAACAGGATCTCCTGTCAGCATTGGAGTTTTATCAAGGATTCTATATAAGACCCCACCCCACCCACCGTTATTCAAACCAAACAAGTTTCCAGTTACATAGTAATAGCCGTCGTCGAAACCGAAACCTGGGTAATCAACCCAGTATGTATTTCCGTTATCGTCATTTGTAATGACAGACCACATGCGGTACTTGTACCACACACCATTAGGGTCACTATCGTCACTGACAGCCATTGTTATAAACGACTCTCCTTCGCCAGAGTCGTAATGTTCAAGCGCAAGAACAACAAATCGTTCAGCATGTGCATCGTAAAAACACTTGGGATCAAAACAAAAACTACCACCACCAACTTCTTCAAAGAAGCCGGGGTTTCCACTACTGTCTAAGTTTGCAGAAAATTGTTCGTTGCCTTCTTTGTCAAAAAACGCAATCGCCATGTTTACGGTAACAACAACATGGTCTGGTCCAACCGCAAGACTTGGATCTGGCGGATTCCATCCAGTTTGCACAATGGCATCAAAATGAACCTCATCTTGGATTATGGTTTGCGACTGACCAAGCCCTGAGCGCAACGTGTTCGGTGGCCCTTGCTCATCAAAGTGCGGTTTACGGTGTACGGGCAAAAACTTTGCAGGCCTATGGTGAGCACCCGCAACTTCGCCTGCAAGTTGGTGCTGGTTACCAAACTCACGAGTATCGATAATAGTTGCAGTAGCAGTCCAAAATGTTGGCACGTTCGCTTCGCTAATATTGATTGTTGGAAGGTCTGCTGGCCTGACATGGTCTTTGTAGATGTTGTCCTTGTGGGGACCATCTGGGCCTCTGTGCGAAATTTGCGTTGTTTGCGTTGTGGAGCAGCCAATAAGTAGGAATATTACAAGTAAAATCGTTGTTTTCATCCCTATAGGGTACTCTAAAAAGCAACATTCCCCAAATAGAAACTAGAACAAGTAGAATATGGGGTTCGATGTCACCCCAAACGCAAAACATAGCGATAATCTCTGCTGAAATAGGGTGGGGGTCTACGATTGCATCCGCAGAATACGGACCACAGCAACTCCTTGACGCAGGGCTCGCAGAGCGTTTACAAGCAACGGTTATTCGAATCCAATCAATTCCATCGATGCGTGATGGCGCGTTGTCAGACGAAGATACTGAAATAGCGATTATGGCGCACGCTAAGCGCGTTTCAGATGCAGTGCTTAAAGCTATTCAACAGGGGATGTTCCCAGTAGTCATTGGCGGTGACCATACATCAGCGCTTGGTTTCCATTCGGGCCTAGCTAGGGCACACGGCAAAACTGGAATCATTTGGGTAGACACGCATCCAGATTTAAATATCGCAGAAACAAGTATTTCAGGTCATATTCATGGAATGGTTTTAGGCGGGCTGCTTGGTCGGGGCTCTGAGCGAATGCTTGAAGCAACCAAGTCATGCCAAACGAGTGACGCACATGTTGCAATGGTTGGTATTCGAGCTATTGACGATGCTGAACAAGCATGGCTCGACGAGGGAGTGATTCAGTGCATGAAGATGGACGCGGTTCACGAGCGAGGGCTTCAAGCATGTATGTTCGATGCTGTTGCCACAGCAAATCAAGCGGAAGCGGGTTTTGGTCTTACGATTGACATCGATGCAATTGACCCATCGCAGGCACCCTTCGTCGCAACACCGGTGGAAGACGGCATCGATGCGGACGAGTTTGCAAGGGTTCTTGCACAATTACCACATCAAGAGCGATTATTGGGTATGGAAGTGGTTGAATTTACACCCAGAAATGATGAACCAGGCGATGCGGATAGAGCATGTACCCTCATTGTGTCCCTAGTTACTGCAGTGACCGGTACACCTGTATAATTCATTTGTGTTTAATTTTGTAGATGTCCCAAAACCAAAAGCATGGCCACTCCCAAAACAGGGGAGCGAGCGCGAACGTGAGCTTCTTTCGTACGGTGCAAGGCGTGATCCCGTCGGCGATAAAGTGCATACCTGGTTTGCTTGCTTGTTTTTGTTTTGCTTGCCTCTTGCAACATCGCCAGCATCAATCTCTATGGCACTTTTATTTGGGTACAGCTTGCTGCGTCTGCCGACAACTTGGCGAATGCTTACTCCGCTTATAAGATCATCGGTTTATTGGTCAGTTCTAGCGTGGGCTATCTATTCAACAATTTCAATTTCATGGTCATCTGACACAAAAACGGGCTGGGACCACGCATCTTCTATGTGGCTTAT
>JABJDN010000189.1 GCA_018665385.1 Phycisphaerae bacterium
CTAATCCCTCGTTTGCAAACGCTTCGTCGAATGGGCTAAACGAATGTACTTTGCACGCGTTCATGTACAGTTGTGCATGGTGGGCTGTTGCGGAAAATCGTTTTAACACTGAGTAGACTCGTGCAATTTGCCGTTCGTCTCGGGCATGATTCAAGGGAATTCCAGCAATGACCCGGTGGTACCTTGAAGCATGCGCACTGTGTACCCTTTCTTCGTCTTGTTCCGGTATTCGGTTTGTGGTATCAAGCAATGACCACGTGTGATTAAACAAGTCAACCGCAAGGTGCTTATGGTCGGTCACACTGCACCGTTTGCACACGCTGCTTTCTTCGAAGCATTTTGTTTTGCATAGGCAACGGCATTCTTAAACATTTGTAATCCAATGGTATCGCCAGACATTTCGTCTTTGTCTAAGCGAGTCCAAGTTGGGTGTTGCGTCCAACGCAAGTACCGTTCTGGGTGGGGCATCAAACCAAACACCAACCCGCTTGCGTCGCAAATACCCATTACATCTCCAACTGAACCATTAGGGTTATCGTCGCTTGTGTATTGACACGCGATTTGACCGTTTTCTTCAAGTCGTTGTACCACTTCATCGCTCGCAACGAAACGACCCTCTCCGTGTGCAATTGGTATGCAAGCCAACGCTTGGCTAACGGAAAGGTCTTTGGTCCAAATACATCTGGAGTTTTTAGGAACTTCAAAATTGACCCACTTGTCAATAAAGCGTGCAGTATTATTTTGCGCAAGTGCAATCGTTGGGACCGGTGCTTGTTCAGAAAATGCATGAGAATCATTTGGCCCTGGCAACAAACCCAGTTGAACGGCAATTTGAAAACCATTGCAGGGCGCAATCATAGGAACGCCTCGTTGCAACGCTTCAACAAATTTTGGGTAGAGCGTTTTGCGCATTAAATTAGCCATCACGCGTCCAGCAGCAATCGCATCGCCATAACTAAAACCACCTGGTAATCCTATAAGATCAAACTCATCAATCGCATTTGGGTTTTCCAGTAGCTCGCGAATATGCATCGTGCTGGTTTCAGCACCAGCTAATAAAAACCCTTCTGCTAATTCCAAATCGCAATTGATTCCGGGCGCTGTGATAATAAGTGCTTTCACCATTTAAATCACCATCCCATTCATCCAGCCTTGCATAAGATCTTCAAGTTTCCAAGAAGCACTTCCGAGGGTGAGCGAATTTGTATTGTTAAATGTGCCTATTACTTCGCATGTTGTTTCGCTAAGCAGTTGCATTAGTTGTTTCACGTTACAAGGCTCTACCTCAAGCAAATACCTTGAAGGTGACTCCGCAAAGCAAAGTGAATCGCTTGGTATTGAAAGTTCTAATCCAATGCCACCGCCAAATGCCATCTCTGCAGCTGCAACAAGAATGCCGCCTTCGCTGCAATCGTGCGCTGAAGTAACAAGCCCTTCGTGAATTGCTTTAAATACTAGTTGTGCATTTTTTGGGCCATCGATTAGTGAAACCGTTGGCAATGTATTGTCGCATTGTGCTTCTGGATCAATCATCAATACGTGTGAACCTCCCATTGCAGAACATGTTTCACCGACAAGTACTAACAAATTCTCAGAAGATTTTGCGTCCATTGTGATGCATGTTGCAATATCTTCCACCAAGCCGAAGCCTGAAATCAACATCGTTGGAGGAATATAAATAGTCTCGCCGTCTTCCGTTGTGAATTGATTATTGAGCGAATCCTTTCCAGATATAAACGGTGTTTTATACGCTTTTGCTGCGTCGTAACAACCATGCGAACACCGAACTAATCGACCTAGCGATTCTTCGTCTTTTACACTTGGCCAACAATAGTTATCAAGGATTGCTATCGTAGATGGGTCGGCGCCAACACATACAATGTTGCGAACGCATTCGTCAATGGCTGCTGTTGCAATTAAGTATGGGTCATCAGCCAAACCAGTTGCAAGGCCACTGCCAATCGCTAGACCTTTTGTTGAACCACGGACTGGTGTAATTACAGCTGCGTCCGAAGGCGCTTCACCGGTTGGCCCGCAGAATGGGCGAATGACACTTCTACCTTGTACTTCGTGATCGTACTGTTGCACGATTGATTGCTTTGATGCAATGTTTGGATGCGCGAGCAGCGATGGAAGCATTGTCTGTATATCTATTTTGTTCGGCCCAGAGTTTCGTACTTCTTTTGGTGACCACTTTGCTGTACGTGTTGTTCCGGGGTACCCTTCGTGTAAGAAGAGCATGTCAATTTTGCCCACTGTTTCACCGTTGTAGAGCAATACCAATTCTTTTTCTGCAGTTCCGAATTCACCAAGGTCGCAGAGTTCGGCACCGTGCCTGTCGCAAATTTCTTGAATCAGTGCAACTTTATCTGGCGATACAGAGAGCACCATGCGTTCTTGTGCTTCACTAATCCAGACTTCAGATGGCGTAAGACCAGCGTACTTCAGTGGCGCTTTATCAAGGTTCACCGTCGCGCCAATTTTCTCGCCCATTTCACCAACAGCGCTAGAGAATCCGCCTGCGCCACAATCTGTAATTGCAGTAAAGAGGCAACCTGATTCATGGTCACGCGCTTCTAAAATTGCATCGAGCGCTTTTTTTTCTGTTATTGGGTTACCTATTTGCACAGCGTGCGAAAATTCATCAGCGTGCGTATCGGTAAGTTCAGCTGAAGAAAAAGTTGCGCCATGAATACCATCTCGGCCAGTTTTTCCGCCAATGACAATAATTCTATCGCCTGATTTCGCGTCGCCTTCGATGCAATCAATTGGCATGACGCCAACACATCCACAATACACTAAGGGATTTCCTGCATAATTATTATCAAACCACACCGTTCCGTTTACCGTTGGGATACCCATCCTATTTCCATAATCGCGAACTCCGCGAACAACTTCACCTAATACTCTGCGCGAGGGCAAGCACCCTGCTGGCGGCACGTTGTCGAAGTTTGCTACACAAAAAGTATCTGTGGCAGCAATTGGCCTTGCAGCCAAACCTGTTCCCATGATGTCACGAATGCAACCGCCTATGCCTGTTGCGGCTCCGCCATACGGCTCGAGTGCCGAAGGGTGGTTGTGGGTTTCAACCTTAAAGCAAACTGCGTGTTCGTCGTCGAATTTTACAATGCCTGCATTATCAACAAAGACGCTCAAGCACCAATCGATTTCATCTTCCATCAATTCATACGTGGCTGCTGCTACCGTGCTTTTTAAAAGATTATGAATTGTAACCGAGCCATCGTCGTGTTCTTCGTGTGTAGGTCTGCCCGTTGCGTCTGGCCCGGTGTATCTAATTGTTGCTTTTAATGTTTTATGAACGCAGTGCTCAGACCAAGTTTGCGCAAGCGTTTCTAATTCAATTTCTTTCGGCTCTCTGCCAAGCGTTTTGTAATACGCTTGTACTGTCTGCATTTCTTCAAGATCAAGAAACAAATGCGCATCTCGCGATTTGGTCTCTAGTTCATCGGAAGACAATCCAAGTATTGGAATTTCTGGAACAGACATATCATGTTCATGCCCGCGAACAAATTCTTCGGGATGGTAAGGTTCGGTATGAAGACCATTCACAACAGTGTTTGCCAAACAGCGCGATGCGATATCGTTTGCGTCTTTGGTGTTTACGCCATGAAAATCGTAGCGCATACCCGTTTGAACGCGTACAGTTTTACCGAGTAGATTTTGAATTGCCAATTCTACAGCGAGCGCCTCTGGGTCCATAACGCCGGGAAGTGGATGCACTTCAATCATCGAATCTGACAGTGGTTTTGACGCTCCAATGACATGGGTTTCCGTCACTGGGTCGCACAAGAGTTCTGTGGCGATTTGTATTGCTGCATTCGAGTCAAGATCGCCTTCAACCAAATACACTGAAGTTGTATCTATAGAAGTTGGAAGTGATGAAATTCCCGCAGATTTTGCTTGCGAAAATGCGGCTGAACCTTTTGGGTCTTCTGAACCGGGCGTGGGCCTTACTTCAATACGAATCACTGCCATAATCTACGTAGAATACCAGAGGCGCAAGTTCCGATACCATACAAACGATGACCAATTCTACAGAACGCCAAACTTTTACTTTGTTCACCGATGGTGCATGCCGTGGCAACCCTGGACCCGGTGGTTGGGCGTATATTTTACGCACCGATGATAGTGAAATCGAGTGCAGTGGCGGCGATCCCGCGACAACCAATCAACGCATGGAAGTTACTGCTGTCATGCGTGCATTGGAGTCACTCACCGCGCCAGCAAATGTCGTCATTTATGCAGACAGCCAATACGTGACGAAGGGTCTTGTTGAGTGGATGGATGGGTGGATTGCACGCGGCTGGAAAAATGCAGCCAAAAAATCAGTAGCGAACCAAGATTTGTGGCGTGTTCTCGCCGAGTTGCGGGAAAAACACACCCTCACTACGCATTGGGTGAAGGCGCATGCTGGGCATCCTGAAAACGAGCGGTGCGATGAGATGGCGTTCGCTGAAGCTGCTAAGTTTTAAGCACTTCCTCTGGACACACCGAAAAAGCCAATTTTCTATGTGCTGCGCCAGATACAGTGCCAAGTGCAACACAAAGGTGTTATCGGACTGTATATACTGTGTGGATGGGGTTGCCTCTTTCGTTAGTATTGGTATGATATGTAGCTCGCCTGATGAAAGGCGAATAAACCTGTATCTCGGAATTACTTATGCCAACAATTAATCAACTCGTACGCAAGCCAAGAAAGACCCCAACGGTCAAATCCAAAGTTCGTGACATCGAAGGATGCCCACAGAAACGTGGTGTCTGTCTTCAAGTTCGTACAGTAACAC
>JABJDN010000089.1 GCA_018665385.1 Phycisphaerae bacterium
AGAGCACCTTGCCCAAGCAGATTTGCACATTGTCGGGGAAGAAGATGCAGCGATTCTGCGTACCGACGAGCAATCACTCATTCGCAAAGCTGTACTACAGGCTGTACAAACATGGAAACCGCAAACCACTGAAAGTGACATGCTAGATGCACTCGACAGCTGTAATCATGACGGCAGCAGCGATGGGTACTGGGCACTTGACCCAATCGATGGCACCAAAGGCTTTTTGCGCGGGCAACATTATGCCATCGCACTTGGTCGCATCGAACATGGCGAAGTTGTCGCAGGTGTTATGGGGTGCCCGAATCTTTCTACCGATCAATCGCACCCACTGCATCAAAATGACCCTGAGGGCGTAGTCTACGCGGCCTCAAAAGGAGCAGGCGCGTGGGAGTTTGCACATTGCGACCAAAGTGCCGCCCCTATGCGAATCATTGCTTCAATATACGACCCAGATTCCCCACTGCGTTTTTGCGAATCTGCAGAAAAGGCGCATTCAAACCGAGGCGATAGCGGTCGCATTATCGACAACATCGGAATTGAAGGTGATCCATCAAGATTAGATAGTCAATGCAAATATTCTCTTGTTGCACGTGGACAAGCGGATGGGTATTTACGATTACCGACGAGCAAAGCGTACGTTGAAAAAATTTGGGACCACGCAGCTGGTCTTTGCATTGCGCAAGAAGCGGGCGCCATAGTAAGCGATGTTACGGGGAAACCACTCGACTTTACACACGGTGCACGACTAGAAGAAAACCGCGGCGTCATTTGTGCAATTGACGGACTCCATCAAAGGATAATCGCAACGATTGATGAACTTGCGATTGCACAACCCTAAATGATTGGTGAATATATTCCAGACACTTGGAACCCTTGGATTACCCTTGCTGTTCTTGGCTCCATTGTATTTATGCTCATCATCCGTAAAAAAACTGGACCCGACCTAATAATGACCGGCGGCCTTGTACTTCTTCTCATCTTCGGAGTTGTTGATGTTGCCGATGCGACAGCTGGTTTTGCTCAAAGACCTATTCTGATGATTGCAGGTTTGTTTATTGTTGCAGCTGCTCTGCAAGAAACCGGCGGCATCGAACTCATTGGGCATAAGCTCTTGGGGAAACCTGACACCCTTTCTAAAGCGCAACTTCGAATGATGATTCCTGTTGCTGCAATATCTGCGTTCATGAACACAACTCCCATCGTCGCAATGTATTTACCAATGGTAACCAATTGGGCAAAAAGACTGAAAATTCCAGCTTCAAAATTATTCATGCCACTAAGTTTTGCGGGCATACTTGGTGGACAAGGAACGATGATCGGTACTGGATCAAACCTTATCATCATGGGGCTGTTTATAGAGTGGTGGCAGAACCCCCCTACTTGGGCTACCGATTTAGGGGTCAGTGCACCTAGCAGTGCTGTAAGCATGTGGGGTGCGGCGTGGATTGGCGTACCAGTAGCCATATGCGGTATTCTTTTCATCGTACTTACTTCAAAGTGGCTTCTTCCAGTTCGAACTTCGCAGGAGCCAACGCATGATGGTGTGCGTAAACGTGGAATCACAATGGCAATTGAGGAGGGCTCGTCTATGGTTGGAAAAACTATAGAAAAAGCCGACCTTCGAAACTTGCCAGGATTGTATTTAAGTTCGTATATTAGGAAAGAAAAAAGACACGAAGCTGACACGAACTTTACATTAGAACAAGATGACAAACTAGTGTTTGTAGGAGATCTTTCTTCGGTTGTAGAACTGCGAAAAACACGCGAGCTGATTCCAGCTGTAGACGATATTGGCGGGCGGGCAGTTTCGCGAAAAATGATTGAAGCAGTCGTTTCAAGCAGTTCGCCTCTTATTGGTATATCCGTAAAAGAATCTGAATTTAGGACACGGTACAAAGCAGTTATCTTATCTATCCACCGCAACGGCAAGTACTTGGACACAAAAATCGGACCTATCGTGATTCAACCTGGTGATACTCTGTTGCTTGAATCTGGTGGAGAATTTTTGAAGTATTGGAAAGACAGCACCGATTTTTACGTCGTATCAGAAATTAAAGATTCAAGGCCACCCCTTCGCGATAAAGCCAAACGTTCTCTTAGTATTCTTGCAATCTTAATTTTGTTCCTTACATTTGGCGGTGTGGATCGAGTCACTGCAATTTGGTTATGCGGCTTAGCGATGATTCTAACTGGCTGCATCAGCGGCCCAAAAGCGCGGCAAGCCATTAACTTGCAAGTTCTCATTGTGATTGGGGCAGCTATGGGTATTGGGAAAGCTGTACAACTAAGTGGCCTTGCAGAAATGTCTAGCACAACGCTCCTAACATTTGCAAGCAACATGCATTTAGGCGAGTACGGAACACTCTTCCTTATATTCATTATGACAAGTTTCGGTGCTCAACTTATGACGAACTTCGGCGCCGCAGTCATCATGTTCCCCATTGTGATTAGTGCAGCGCACGGCTTAGACGTTAGCCCGTATCCATTTGTCTTTACCATGATGGCTGCAGCAGGTTGTAACTTTATAACGCCAATCACATACCAAACGAACTTAATGGTCTTTGGTCCGGGTGGGTATACGTTTACAGACTTCCCGCGCCTTGGCATTCCGCTCACCCTGCTTGTTGCTGTGCTTGCAACGATTATTGCCCCGCAAGTCTTCCCCTTCTTGCCACTTGGATGAAAATATTCACGACCACAGTATTTGCTATTTCTATGCTGATGCTTGCTTGCTGGGGTGTTGGACAAATATTCTCTGACAGATGGGAATGGAGCCAATGGCTTCTGTGGATTCCAACAGTAGCGGTTCTTGTATTGCTTCTTTGCACAATTGTGCTTCTTGCCATTCAAAAAAGAAAGATGTATACGATTGTTTTGAGCCTAGTCTTTGATGTGCTACTTGTGCAATTGGTGTTTGTTGAGCATCGCATGTTTGCAAATTCAAAATGTGTCGGACAAATTTCAATTTCTGGATGGACCATGAGCCATTCTAAAAAAGTTGTATCTAAAGAATCTGGGGAAATTATTGTTGCTATGGATGCTGACATCACTCTGCTTACCCATGGCTGGTATGTTCGCGGAGAAGAATCAGTGCAAAATTGGATGCAAAGCCAAGGCCGCATTCTCATCAATGGCCCGTTTACATTGTGCACAAAGTTCCAACCAATAACTGTTCGATCACTCGTTGCAGCTGACGGTATATACATTTCTGAATTCGTGCTTGATACAACTGCCGTTCTTGGTAAACCTCTAACTGTTTGGGCTGTAGATTTGCCGTCGAAACTTTCGCTCCCACGTAGAGCCCTGTCACGCGAAGTCGTTAGCCGTATGAAATTCGCAGAAAAAAATTCGCCAGATATTGTACTTGGTGATTTTAATATGACTCGCAATAGTTCTGCGATACGTACAATGTTTCCCGCACTACATG
The DNA here is from genome assembly GCA_018665385.1 of Phycisphaerae bacterium. Lineage (GTDB taxonomy): Bacteria > Planctomycetota > Phycisphaerae > Phycisphaerales > SM1A02. The sequence continues at coordinate 3,431 of JABJDN010000089.1, forward strand.
ATGCGGCTGACGAAGGGGGAATTGGGCTACTCGCCACATTCCCAATGCACTTCCCTCTGTACCATATAGATCACATCTTGCTTTCTGAAACTCTCCAAGCATGCTCTTACGAGTGCATTAATCCACATATTGGCAGGCATAGAATCCAGTTTGCAACGATAGCAAAACACCCCTCAGAAGGAATAAGAAAATAAAAGTTGTTACTGGCCTGAGAATACGTCGTAAATCAGGTCATCAAGATCCCGCAAGTCATCAATACTCATCGGTGGTAAAGCGGTAAGCTTTGCGCGAGTAATGACGTCGTCTTTCCATGCAACCGATCCATCGCCACGAAGAACGTTGTATCCAACACCGTGACTGTAATCTGATTTCGTTCGAAGGCCGTCGGTGATAAGAATTAATTTCTCGCCCTGTAACAACGTCTTGCGTTTCCCGGTTCGCCAATCTTTGTGGCCCGTGTAATGGTAGTTGCCATGCAAATCTTCGTTGATGCGTTCTGCTTTCCACATGTCTTGGCACTCTTCTACTGAGTGTTCGCCTTCGTGGCTTGGGCAATAATATGTTTCTGGTTCACCGCAATAATGCCATCTGTACAAGCGACCAAGGCCATCGAAAGATGAATCTTGCAACGGACGAGGAACTCTATCCGGGTTACCGCCTGCAACTTTTGCGTCATGGTATCGAACACCTGTGCGAACTCGTGAAAGTAGACTTGGGTCTGGAACTTCACCGTCAAGTACGCTCGCTATAGGAATTTGATACCTTCGAGAGTTACTGTACATCGTGATTGCTTGGCCCAACTGCCGTTGGTTTGAACCGCAAAGCACGCGGTGAGCGTTTTCGCGAACTGATGATAGAGCTGGTAACAAAAGCCCTGCAAGCAAAGATGTAATACTCATCACAGTTATCAATTCCAACAAACTGAACCCTCTCCGATAGCAACGACCTGTTGGTCTTCTATTAGATAGCGTTTTTATAGGAACTTGATTCATTGTTTGCGCCCTTTCCTCAAAAGGCTCTACCTATAGTCTAATAGGTATTCGAGTTATTGCTACGTTTTTCTGTGTTTCTTACGCAATTATTCATGTACACTCTAGAATTATTGCAAAAACGACTTGTTGCTGTTTTTAGCATTGTAATAGCGGTTCTGGGTATTTCGGAGCACAAGGAGACTGTTCGTCTTGCCTGACAAGGAACCAGATTATCGACTCATGCGGCGCGTTGCGCTTGGCGAAGAAGACGCCATTAATGAGTTATACGCCCGCTTTGGCGGTCTTATGTTCAAGATAGCTATCCAATTCCTATCAAATAATGCAGAAGCTGAAGACGCAGTACAAGAAGTATTTGTACGGCTCTGGAAGACTGCAGACCGTTTTGACCCTCGAAAAGCGAAATTAGTGACCTGGGTCATGCTTATTACAAGGCGCCACCTAATAGATCGTATTCGACGAAAAACTGTTCGACCAAAATCGTACGAACTTGGCGAACAACACGATATTTCTGCAACCGATGCGCCCGAAACGTCGAATATGCTCCTAGAAGAACGTAATGCTGCCTTGTGGAAGGCATTGCAAACGCTTCCAGAGATGCAACGAACTGTCATCGAAAGAGCGTATTTTCATGGGTTCACACTTCGTGAAGTGAGCCTGCAAATTAACGCACCGCTTGGTACGGTGAAATCGGCACTCAGCCGAGGATTGCTCCGCTTGCGGGAGCACGGACTCAAGGATTCAACTGCTCTTTAAAGCCGAGGCTGTAAAGACAGATGATATGGAACAGAATTATGACTGACACAACAAACAACTACAACCAACTTCTTGAACTTGCAGTTCTTGATTCGCACGGTTTACTTGAGCCAATCGAGGCCGAGTTGTTTACGAAGTCGTTCCATAATGCCCCAGCTTCAATCCAAGATGAAATCATCAACCTGCAACGTGAGTTGGCAGAAGACGATTCACTCTTACCACTTGTTACACCAGCGCCGGCATTGAAACAAAAAGTATTGCAAGCAGTGACTGATGCAGCAGACCAGGAAGCTCGGCGTCTTGCGCCACTTGCGCTCATCGGAGCACGCGCGAGCGTAGCACAAGGAGCGGGCAACAATACAAGTCCTTCCTACTTCTGGAGAATTGCAGCGCTTGTTTTGTTTGGCATTTCAGTTGTACTTGGCATTATCGCTGTAGATACGCAACGACGAATTGACAACATTACACAAATGGCGATGAACCTAGATACAGCAATAACTATTACAGATGTTGTCGGTTCAAAATTCAAAGCGTTTGTTGATAACCCGTATTGCCACGTGACTCGTCTTGAACGAGAAAACGGCAACCCTGATGGATACCTTCGAATTGCGACCAACGAGTTATTTGGTGGCGGTTATGTCATCGGCATTGATTTAGCGCAAGGCGAAGAAATCATCATCCAAGGCACAACTGCTTCTGGTGATGTGATTGAGCTTGCACGGATCACAGCTGACAGTGCAATTTCTGGACGTGCTTTTGAAATCGACAAAGCGCTTGTTCCAGGGCTAACACTTACTGCAATAAATGCAACCACTGGCCAACGCTGGGTCTAGTTTCGGGTCTGTATCGGGTCTGGCGTTTGCTCTGCTATTATTTTTTATGGTCAGGTCATTGTTAGATCATTCCTAACTGAGCATCGAATCAGGAATCAACAGGTCGAAACACTGGTAGCTTGGTTATTGTTGACCATGCCCGTTGTAACTTTTAGGGTCAGGTCTCTGTTACATCTAGTCTTTCGTTGCATAGAATCAGAAGTCGCAAAGATGAAAGACCGTCGGAAGCCTAACTTGTAGTCCAGACCCAGCAGACCACTGTGCGATGCACACGCATCCGGTGCGCTCAAACCCAGTACCAAATAGGTGGGCTCGTATACCATCGTGCCAAACCTTCCGCTCTTTGACGGCATGGTTATCGACGCAGTTTTCAACGATCCCTGAGGGTTCGATAGGATCGAGCACATACATGGTGCATGCACATCGCACAGTGGCCCCTTGGCCTCTACATGTACAATACCACTCTTTAGAAGTATGGCTACCTAATTCATGAAAACAAGTGCATCTACAACCCCGTCACCCCAATACAAGCGCGAATTGCTCGCGTGGGCGTTTCTTCCCCTTATGCTCGGGGCTATTGAAGGTGGTGTTATTGGCATTCTTACCAAGCGTTTGTTCGATGGTGTTGTAGATTCCACCATTTTGGACTGGTCTGTTGCCGCTCTTGCCGCGGCGCAGGGCTTTGCGAACATTTCTAGTTTCATGTGGGCGGCGCTCAGCCACGGCAAACACAAAATTTATTTTATTACAGCGTTAAAAATTGCTGCTGTACTTTTGATCGGCACAGTTGCGTTTGTTCCCATTTCGCCTGCTGGACTTGCGCTACTACTTGTGTGTGTAGTGGGAACTAGAATTTGCTGGACAGGTGTTGTCACTCTACGCACAACGGTATGGCAAGCAAACTACCCACGCTCTTCGCGCACAGTGATCGCAGGAAAAATTTACATTGTCCAAGCACTTGTGCTTGCCTCGGTCGGTTTTGGAATTGGCGAAGCGATGAAGATTGATGAGCATGCATTTCGTTGGGTATATCCAATCGCCGCAAGTTTCGGCATCATTGGCGCATGGATATACAGCAAGATTCGAGTTGTAAACCACGAAGAATTACTCCGTGAAGAAAAATCTGCACCGGAGCATGTATCTCTTATTCCGTGGAAAGCGTTCAGCCTTCTTTTTGAAGACATAAACTTTGCGAAATACATGTGCTTTCAATTTATTCTTGGCGTTGGCAACTTAATGCTATCGGCACCACTTATTCTCGTTTTGAGTGATAGCTTCAACCTAGATGTACTAGAAGAAATCTTGATTGTATCCACTGTTCCTATCCTGATGATTCCATGGAGCACCCCGCTCTGGGCGAAGGCGCTCGACAAAATGCACATTCTGACATTCCGTGCAATTCACAGTTGGTTCTTTGTTGCTTCCTCCGTGTGCGTAGCACTCAGTATTTCATTCGCCTATGTACCTGGACTGTGGATTGGTGCGGTCATCCGAGGCATCGCTTTTGGCGGAGGCGTGTTAGCGTGGAATCTTGGGCATCAAGATTATGCGCCAGTTGAACAGTCTGGGCGGTACATGGGCTTGCATGTCACCCTCACTGGTATTCGAGGCTTGTTTGCCCCAGCGCTAGGCGTTGCGCTCTACTCGTATTTGGTTGCCAACGGCTACCAAGGCGGTCCCATTGTCTTTTATATAGGCGCCTTGCTTTCAGCTGTGGGCGGAATAGGTTTCTTTTTGCTTTCAAAAGGGCGTAAGAACAGAGAAATTACGTGCTGAAAGGCATTGGCTCTGCTATCATGCATGGCTCGTCTGTTTGAAATCAACGGACACGTGAACCCCCACCAACAGGTTCGTGACAATGGAGTGTTTCCTTGTCAAAGTTTGGTGGCTCACAGCAAGCAACTGCGGCCAAGGCTCAGCAGCCAAGCGAAAATAAGCCTCACACGTACATGGTAGACCATAACTTAATCGCAGATATCGGAATCGAACTTGCTGAGGCGGACGCACTTATTCTTGCGGCCCTTGGCGAAGAAGTTGCTGGCGGAGACATGGATTCAGTCATCAGTAGTGACATCCAACAATTCGTCCCAGGCAATATGCTCAAAGGAAAAATCGTAGGCAAAGCAGGAGATGATGCAGTCATCGATGTTGGCCTTAAATCAGAAGGACTGATTCACAAAAGTGAATTTGATGATTGGGACACACTCGAATCTGGAACAGAAATCGAAGTCATCCTTGAAGACCTTGAAGATGAAAACGGAATTATCAAGCTTTCAAAACGAAAAGCTGACCGTATTCGCAACTGGGAAAAAGTTCTTGAAACATACAAGGAAGGTGACATCGTTGAAGGTAAAGGTATTCGAAGAATCAAAGGCGGTATCCTTGTTGATATCGGAGTTCCTGCATTCTTACCTGCTTCGCAGATTGATGTTCGACGCCCTGGTGATGTGAACGAATTCATCGGCAATACAATTCGCGCTGAGATTCTCAAAATTGACGAACCTCGTCGAAACATTGTTATTAGCCGTAGAACACTTATTGAAAATGAACGAGACGAGGCGAAACAACGTCTTCTTAACAAAATCAGCGAAGGCGACGTTGTCGTTGGTAAAGTAACAAACGTTGCTGAATTCGGCGCATTTGTTGACCTTGGTGGCATTGACGGTCTTCTTCATGTAACAGATATGAGTTGGGGACGCATTAAGCACCCAAGTGACATCTGCAAAACTGGTGATGAAATTGAAGTGAAAGTGCTCAAAGTTGACTTTGACACTGAAAAAATCGCTCTTGGGCTGAAGCAAAAAGATGCTTCCCCGTGGGACGATATCGAAAAACGATTCCCAGTTCAAACGAAAGTTTCTGGCAAAGTCGTCAACCTTGTCAGTTATGGTGCATTCGTGCATCTTGAAGATGGCGTAGAAGGTCTTGTTCACGTTTCAGAAATGTCTTGGCGTAAACGAATTAGTCACCCAAGTGAAATCGTAAATCCAGGCGATGAAATTGAAGTAATCATTCTTGACATCGATAAAGAGAAGCACGAAATTTCACTTGGCATGAAGCAAGTTGAAAATAACCCATGGGAAATTGTTGCTGAGAAGTACCCAATCGGAACGATTGTTTCGGGTGCTGTTCGCAACCTTACAAACTACGGCGCGTTTGTTGAAATTGAACCGGGCATCGATGGTCTTCTCCATGTAAGCGACATCTCATGGACTGAGAAAATTGCACATCCAAACGAGAAGTACAAGAAGAGCGATGAAGTTGAATGTATGGTTCTTGAAATTGACCAAGACAAACAACGTATCAGCCTAGGTATCAAACAAATGCATGAAGACCCGTGGCAAACAGCTATTCCAGAAGCGTACAAACCAGGCATGGTTGTACACGGCACTGTAACTAAAATTACAAACTTCGGCGTCTTTGTTGAACTTGAAGATGGACTAGAAGGCTTGCTTCATATCTCTGAGCTTGCAGATAAGAAAATTGAAAGCCCACAAGACGTTGTAAAACCAGGTGAAGAAGTAAATGTGAAAATCCTTCGCGTTGACCTCGAAGATCGTAAGATCGGCCTAAGTCTGAAACGCGCCTTGTCGGGCGAAGACGTTGAACAAGATTGGGAATCACATGTTCCTAAATCTGATGCACCTGAGCGTGGTGGTATGGATGACCACGGCGCACTTGGCACTGACAAAATTGAGTTTTAATAGTAGAACTCAAATCTAAGTTCGTTCTATAAAAAGCGGCCCGTCTCAGTGAGTCGGGCCGCTTCTTTTCTCTCTTCTCTCCGCATCTCTCGGTTTAAATCATATTTCTAGCACAAGGCTAGGAACGTCAACAAAGTCAATAGCACAAGCTTTCGCCTATGACTTGTTAACTCGGTTGCGTGCTTCAGCATTCGCATCTCTCATTCCTTTTCTCTACCATTTCAAACATACACCACCCGCAAAACACTTACAGTTATCATGCACGAAGAATCCACCAATGGCAAACAAATTCCATAAAATTATTGGCTCTCTATGAACTCCGGACGTTTTATATCCATCCTTTTTCTGTGTATTGCCCTTTGCACGAGTTTTGCAGGTGCAATCCATGACGATAAGCCCTCAATTGAGTCACAGTTTGAATCTATTCGAAATTGGATGCATAATGATTTTGAAGTCCCAAAATCAGTCGAATCGCCAGGAACTGTTATTGGAGTAGTACTTCGCCATCATGGCAGCGTACTAGGGCAGGGAACAGGTTCAACGCTACAGCAAGCCTCGGGCGATGCTCTTAAAGAACTCCGAAGGCAAAAGATTTTCCAAAGAGAGTTACCTGCCCTGCTTAGGCAAGAAATTATCGACTCAATTTCTATTGAACTAGAAATTTGCGATACCTTTGTACCCTCGCCGCATAAGAATATCGACCGCTTTGAACATTCGTTTGTGTATGGCGACAATGGCATTGCGGTCCGTCTTAGGGGTAAGACTTCGTACCGCCTCCCTTGTATTCTTCGGTTAGCTCCGCATCGCAATATCGCGAATATCACAGAATCGCTCTGCATAGATGTTGGGGTACACCCGACAATTGCACTCTCGCACAATCTGCCCATGAACGCCGACATCACACTGTACACGTTGCCATGCAAAACATACTTTCAGAATAAAGCGCATGGAAATTGCGTGTCTTTATTGCATGGAGATGAACCAATCGGAACCACCCTTCTAGTGCCATCAACGTTACTGGAATTGTCTGACGCTCTTGCTTCCCATCTCATAGTGAGTTCGGGTTCTGGCAGCGTAATCGGTGGGTATCAACCAGAGACAGATACTTTCACCAGCATTTTTGCTACGCATTTTGTGCAGTTACTTACAGCCAACGCGCTGTACTCCTATGCACAAGTAGAGGGTGCACAATGTTCAACCAAAGCAAAAGAGACAGCAAGTGCAATTTTAGAATCGATTGCGAGTGATGTTCGAAAATCGAATGCCTTCGATATTGAATCTGCTTCTCTATTGCTTGTCTTGTTGAATCAAACTGGAATTGAGAAAAATGATGCTGTACAAGAACTTGAAACGAACAGCAAACAGCTTATTCTACAAACAGTGCTTCATAGCACACAGGCAGAGTTAACCGAGATGTCTCCATTTATATTGGCGTTGCTTTGTGCAGCAATGTTTGAACTTGAAACAACTAGCGAAAATCCATCCTACGAACTTTCGTCTTCACTTTGTGCGCTCAGTTACAGTGCAACGACACCCGCAAACCGTGCTTCACTGATTCCATGGGTAATCCATCCTATGCTCGCATTTGAAAAGCTGAAACCAGGTTCGTTTGCAAAGCCCTTGCTCGAACTTTTAGCACTTGCGAAAGTGTCTCAGGTTACTGCTACTGGGCTTCACGAAGGCGGCTTTCTGTTGCACACAAACGATGGAATGGTTGTAGATGCACGAGGTCTGCGAATGATTCCAATGCTAGCGAAATTGTGCCATTGGAACGCAGGGAATCCGAGCACTTCGTTCCAAGCATTGTCACGCTCGATAGGTTTTGTAGAGCAACTCTCCACACGAAAAGAGAGAGCAAACAGATTCTCGAATCCTGCGATGGCACTAGGGGGTATTCGAAAATCGTCTTGGGATGCTGCTATGCCAACAGAAGCTACTGCTATGGCACTCATTGGTGTAGTTGAAGCACTTCGAACAATCGAAAATATTGAGTCAACAATCAAATAACCCCGTATACTCTTTGTATGCAGCGCACTTCGATATCTTTTCTTTTTATGTTCGTTGTCATCCTTACAGGATGCAGCGATTCTGATTCACAATTGACCACCGATCGGCCGGGCGCCGCGTCTACGCAGGTGTCCGATGCACCGTATCGGCCTGAGTTTGAGGGCATCGCAGCACAATTGGCACTCGTGGAAGGTGGCTTCTTTGAACAAAACCGAGCGGATAAACTCCGGCAAACACGTTCTGGAATTGTCGGCGATTTGGATACAGTGCTTGAAGTGACTGACCAGCTCGTTCGCCAACTACTTCAGGATGGCGAGACTCAAGAGGCAGTGCGTGAAGTGGACATCATGTTTCGTGCACTTGAGTCAAGGCCTGATTACCTTAAGAAAAATCCATCACTCCACCTACTCCGTGGCCTGACCTACCTGAGACTCGCAGAAATTGAGAACTGCGTCAAAAGGCACAATGCCGAATGCTGCCTCTTTCCACTGCAAAATGGAGGTATTCATGAGGTGAAACAACCGGCCATTGAGGCCAGATTGTCGTATCTCAACTATCTTTCGCATGAACCCTCGGATCTCCGAGCCCGCTGGCTGCTCAACATCGCTAGCATGGCAATTGGCGACTACCCAGACGCAGTCCCTGCGGAGTTTCTTATCTCGGCGAAACGGTTCGATGCCAACACGGATATCAAGCGATTCCCTGACATTGCACCACTCCTTGGTGTAGATACGCTCGATCTCTGTGGTGGGTGTATTGTCGATGACTTCGATGGCGATGGCGATCTTGACATAGCCACCTCAACGATAGACCCATTGGGCTCGATGACCTACTTTCAAAACGAAGGCGATGGATCATTCAGCGATGCGTCGTCCCAGTCGCGCTTAGATGATCAACTTGGCGGCCTGAATATCATCGGAGCCGACTACGACAACGACGGCGATGTAGACATTCTGGTGTTGCGTGGCGCCTGGCTTTTCGATGAAGGGAAAATTCGTAATTCCCTACTACGCAACGATGGCCAAGGGCGTTTCACCGACGTCACCCGATTCGCCGGCATTGCCGAGCCAGCGAGCCCAACGCAAGCGGCGGCATGGGGTGACTTCGACAACGATGGCTACCTTGATCTGTATATTGGGAATGAATCGCGTTCAGACGCAAGTAAATTCCCTGCAGAACAAGCAGCCGGGGGCGACTATCCGGCCCAACTTTTTCTAAACCAGGGCGACGGTACCTTCAAGGACATAGCCAAATCTTCTGGCGTCACCAACGACCGGTATTGCAAGGGGGTAGCAGTTGGAGACTACGACAACGACGGCGACCTGGATATCTACGTGTCGAATCTTGGCCGCAACCGACTCTATCGAAATGAGAATAACGGAACCTTCAACGACGTTGCCCCATCCCTTGGTGTGACCGAACCTGCCGATCGAAGCTTTGTGCCTTGGTTCTTCGACTACGACAACGACGGCTGGCTGGATTTATTTGTTGCAGGATACGACGCGGAAGTTGACGACGTGGCGGCAAACTACCTCGGGCTTCAGAACGATGCAACCATGCCGTGCCTGTACCAAAATCGAGGTGGACGATTCAAGGAGGTGGCTCGGTCCGTTGGAATTGATCGTCCACTCCTACCAATGGGCGCGAACTTCGGTGATCTCGACAACGACGGTTTTCTTGATATCTATATCGGCACAGGCAACCCAGACTACGAGACAATCATGCCCAACGTCATGCTCCGCAATGCGGATGGGCAACGCTTTGAAGATGTCAGTCGAAGCGGCGGTTTCGGCCACCTGCAAAAGGGACACGGCATTGCGTTCGCTGACATCGATAACGACGGTGACCAGGATTTGTATCACCAGATTGGTGGGTTCTTCGCCGGTGACGCGTACCACAACGCTCTCTTCCATAACCCAGGACACGGCAACCATTTCCTTACGATGCAGCTTGTCGGAACGCAAAGCCCCCGCAACGGCTATGGCGCGAGAATTAAGATTGATGTTAACACACCCAAGGGCATATGGTCGATTCACCGAGCAGTCGGGTCTGTTAGCAGTTTCGGTGGCTCAACATCACGGCAAGAGATTGGCCTTGGCAACGCAACGAGTATCAAACAAGTGACAATCTTTTGGCCCGGTTCAGGCACGACGCAAGTGCTCAAGGACGTCCCAATGGATGCCATGATTGAAGTGTGTGAAGGCGAAGCATCGTTTAAACAGCTGCCACTAGAGCCAATCGAACTTATTGAGTCAACAATCAAATAACCCCGTATACTCTTTGTATGCGACACACGTTGATATCTTTTCTCTTCCTATGCATGGCTTGTTCGATATGCGGAGGTATGCAAGAAGAACATCCCAACGCAAGAGTGCTTGGACAACTTGTGTATACAGACATTTCAATTGATGTTGAGAAGATTCCAGCCAAAATAGTCATCGAGCAATTTGAAAAAGATCTCGACATTGACATGAATGTGTACTGGGCGACAGATACAAAGAAAGGTCTTCAGGAAGATGCACTCATTACGCTCTCGTTGCAAAACAAACCTGCGCTCGTTATCCTTGAACGAGTGCTTGCACAAATGACGGATAACCAAAGTGCAACATGGCAGCTAAGGCATGGCGTTCTTGATGTTGGTTTAAAACTCCCGCTTGCCACGCGTACTGCACAACTTGAATCGTATTACATTCGTGATGTACTGTTCAAGGTACGGAACTTTACTGCTCCAGAATTAGGAACATTCGATGGCGACGGTGGTGGTGTAGAGGATGACCCTAGCTCAGAAGAAGAGGAAATCGAAAAGATCATCGATCTTATTCGTACTTTTGTAGAACCAGATCTTTGGGAAGAAAATGGGGGTCCGTGCTCCATCACAAATTATAAGAAAACACTACTGGTTAACGCTCCAGATTTTGTGCACAGACAAATCAGCGGGTACGAGTACGAAGCGCGGATGCCCATCGATGCTCGACGCAGGCGAGTGCAGTACAACGGCGCAACCGTTAGGATTATTGTGAATCGGATTCCTCTTCCATAGTTGTTCCGAGTACCCAATACTCAAACCACGCTTTATCCCACTCTATTTTCGCTCTTCGGTGCGTCATCTTTGATAATCCGTGCCCTGTACCTGGGTACGTAATGAGTTGCGTCGGTACATCTAGATAGTCATGCAACGAGCGGTACAGTGCTAGCGATTGCTCCGCTGGAACTCTAGCGTCCCCCGCTCCAACGTGAATAATGGTTGGGGTAGTAATATTGTCCGCTTCATAAATTGGAGACATGTCTTGCAATTCATCTGCCGCAGTCCATGGCAACCCTTGCGCATAATTTACAACATGCCCTGGTGTATCTTCTATTGCCCACTGCATTGTTTGGTCAAACACGCCCGCTCCACTACTTGCTGCTTTAAATATATCCGTGGTTGCAATGATGCAATTTGTTAGATAACCACCATTGCTCCAACCACCAACTGCAAGTTTGTCTTTGTCTGCTATACCTCGTTCGATCATTGCATCAACCCCAGCAAGAATGTCTTGCACTTCAATATCATTTTCTCTGCCAATTAAATCGGTTAAAAACTTGTCCCCATATCCTGTTGAACCGCGATAGTTTGGGCTAAGCACTGCCCACCCTTGCGTGGAAAGAAGGCCACGACCGTACATCGAGAATTGCAATTCGGCTTGACGAGCAGAAGTTGGGCCACCGTGTAAATCAACATACATTGGCAACGGCCCATCTGTTTTTGAATACCCTTTTGGTAACTCGAGTACGCCTTCAACTGTTGTGCCATCTGAAGCAAGCCAAGAAACTGTTTCCACACTTGGAATATTCCAGTCTGAAACGTGTTTATTTGGATTCGTAATAACAACAACGTCACCTGGACTATCTGTCACCTTCACGACTGAAGTAGTCGTAACTGGCGAACTAACAAGCGCAACCATTTGGAGTGCATTCGAAGAAATACTAAAGTCCCAACACATAAAATTGTTTGATACGATCTGCGTTGTATCACCCTGTAAGCCAAAGCCAACGGTATCCACACGTAACAACGGGCGCCCTGTGCCTTCTTCTGCAATATACAAAATGGTATGTGAATTTGGCATCCATTGTGGGTCACTGCCTATTGTCACTTCGTTATGCCGAATAACTTTTTGTATCCCAGAGTTTTCAACCTCAAAAGTAGCAACAAACATTTCTCGTTGGTATCCGTCGTAATCAACAGTAAACAATAACCTTCGTTCATCCGTTGACCATTCGGGTGCTTCCACCCAACCGTACGGCGAAGGCGCTTCAGCACGCCAGAGCGTGTCGTCAAGCACAGTAGTTTCCTTGCTTGCAACATCAAACACGCCTATCACTGACCAGCCTTCGTTTGTAATGAGCCTTTGGTCTGGTGTAGTGATAATTGCTATTGATTTTCCAGAGGGCGAAGGAGTAAAGTACTGGATTACTACATCTTCATCCCAAAGTAGTTCGTGTCTCCATGTGCGTAAGTCGAGTTTCCAAAGTTCAGAATAATCTACTTCGCCATGTGCATACTCCACCTTGTCGTGTGAGCTACGAAGTGCTTTCCAGCCATCATCAAGTTGCGTTTCATCTTCGAGTTTGTAATAGAGCGATGCACCGTCGCAAGACAACTTCCAATCCGATACACCATCAGGCAATCGAGTCACAGCCATAAGACCTGTACCTCCTGGACGAATTCGCCAAACTTGCAGTTTGCCGTTTCGCGGAAGGTCGTCGCCCTTGCTTCCTCGGCGTGAAGAAAAATACAACCATTCACTATCGATTCCCCAATGCAAAGAACTATCGTTCGCTTCATCAAACGTGAGCCGCGTTGGTTCGCCTTGTTCCGTAGTAGAAATCCAAATGTCAGTATTGCGTCTGTCTAACTCCGCATCCCACCTTCCTTCCGTCCATGCAGTCCATTTCCCGTCTGGAGAAATTTCGCAAGACGAAAGATACGACAATGAAAAATAGTCGTCTACTGTAACGCCTGTATTAGTTGCAGGAACTTGCATACAACAAGCCATCACTATAAATGAGAACATACGTAACTCCTTTGATTAATCGTGGCGTAGTGCTACGATCGGATCTTGTTTACTAGCCATGATGGCTGGGTAAATGCCAAACAAAAGCCCTGTGCCTGCAGCGACCAAGAACGAAACAACGATAGACCACCAAGTGATTTGTGTTTCTAGCCCCACGCCAACATCACCAATTGATCGAAGCCCAGGCAAACTTAACAACCAAGGCAGAAACGCTTCAAGGCCAATAGAAATGCCAACGCCAAGCACAATGCCAAGCAATCCGCCGAAAGCGCTGAGACTTCCTGTTTCAATCAAAAATTGAATTGCAATATCACTACGCGATGCTCCAACAGCACGGCGTATACCAATCTCCCGTGTTCGCTCTACAACTGTTGCAAGCATAATATTCATAATGCCAATACCACCAACAAGCAAACTAATCGCTGCAATAGCGGTAAGTAAAATATTCATAGTTGCAGTTGTACGACGAACATTTTCTAGCAACTCCCAAGGAACGATGATTTCCACATCACGCAATTTTGGGTGGCCTACTTTCATAATGTTCCGAATGTGGTCGGCCATTGAAACTACTTCATCTGTTGATGGAGCAGTAATATAAATTTCAGATAGTTCTACTTCCTCGCCACTAAACGAACCAGATTGCCTTCGCATAACAACATCGCCAAACTCTAACTTTGCCGTTTCAATGGGTATATGAACATCTTTGTTTAAGTCTCTACCGACAAGTGCAGACCCTGCACCTCCTGCTAATCCGACAGGCTCAAGTACACCCACAATTGTAAACACACGAGAATCTATGCGTAACTTTTGACCAACTGGATCGGACAATGGGTAAAACAGTTTTGCAATTTCTGATCCAATCACTGCTACCGTAGCGCGACGTTTCGCATCTGTCTCTACAAGGTATCTTCCACCAGGGGCAATATGTAAATTAGCCGCATCTAGCAATGCTGGTGTTGTACCGAATGTTTGGCTTGTTGTTCGTATCGCACCGCGTGAGATTTCTGAGCCAACTGATTTTAATGGAATGATAGTGATCGCTTCTACAAATTTTTCAAGACGTTTTAAATCTATTTCCGTCATGCCGAAGTTCGCTACGAATGACCTTCGTTGCGAGCCAACCGATTGCGACTCTGGTGGGCGCTGAGAACGAACAATAATATTCGTAGCTCCAAGTGATTGGATAGCTCGCAATGCACTTTGCTTATTGCCCTCTCCAATAGAAACCATGACAATTACAGATGCAACGCCAAGCACTATTCCCAGGCTTGTCAGAATTGACCGAAGAGCGTGAAGGCGAAGGCTTTTAAGACCTAGTGAAATGGTTTCTAAATTAATATTCATGAGGGCATAAGTGGTTCTGGCGTTTCAGATGCAAATGTAATAGGTAATTCAACTGCGAAGGTTGCACCTTCGCCAGGTGTAGATTGTACAGACAATGTGCCGTGCAATAGCTCGGAAAGTTCTCGGCAAATCGCAAGTCCTAGCCCTGTGCCTGCATGCTCTCTGGTGTGGGTTGCATCGACTTGCCTAAACTTTTCAAACACCATATCAAGCATGTCTTCTGGTATACCTGGTCCGTTGTCTTGAATGCTCAACTTCACACTTTGTTGCTGTGTATTTGTATGTAACAGTTGACTACGAATTACAATCTCAGAATCTTGCGGCGTAAATTTAATCGCATTCGATAAAAAGTTATATAAAATCTGTTGCAACTTTCCTGGGTCTGTAAGCACTGTTGGCATGGTTGATGCCATTGCAAGTGTAAGGGTGATGTTTTTTGATTTCGCCTGTGGTCTCATGATTCCGCTCAACCCCTCAAGCACATCAGAAATACTCGTTGGCTCAAGATTGACTTCCATTCTCCCTGCTTCAATTTTTGCCATATCAAGGAGTTCATTGATCATATCAAGCAACGCTCTGCCACTTGTAAGAATGTTTTGCAAGTACCGAAGTCGCTTTGC
>JABJDN010000053.1 GCA_018665385.1 Phycisphaerae bacterium
CCTAAAACAGTCATTGATATTGGTTGTGGTGATGGTCGAGTATTGGTGCCGCTTGCAAGTGCTGGCCATCAACTTACAGGAATTGATATAGACGAGCATGCGATAGAAGCATGCAGTGCTCAGTGCCGTACGCAATCGCTAGAGCCAACATTACTCATAGGTGATGTGATGGATGTTCTGCCTTTGCCTGAACCAGTTGACGCAATTGTTTGTAGTGGTCAGACGTTTATGCTGTTTTCGGATGTATCAGATGCAGTGCATCTGTTGAAACTCTGCAAGCAATCGCTTGTGCACGGTGGCATCCTCATCATGGACGATATCCCTGGCGACTTATGGCCAGAAGTAGCGCAAGGTGGTTGGGCGAACGGTGTCAACGAAGAGGGAACAATGCAGTTTGTGTGGGCGGAAGACGATGCCGTATTCACGATTCGCGAAGGCGTACAAGTGGATGAATCGGATTGGGACCTAAGGGACGACGAAGTCACTATGCGACTTTGGACTGCAGGTGCGTTGAAACTTGCAGCAGAGTTAGCAGACTTATCGGCACCAACTGTACCGGTTGCAGGGGCAGTACTGGTCATGAGGGCGTAGTAAGGGTATCTAAGGGGTATTTTTTGTGAGTACATCTATTTCGGAGTGTTACATGGCGATAGGTAAGTTCCTTTCCAAACTTTACTTACAACGGAGATTCGAATCATGCCAGCGCAACGCTCACGTACATCAGGATGGCGACGGTGCCTTCAACAACTTGTCGATCATAAAGGATCACTGCAGATTGCTTTAGCCCCCAACGGCGAAGCAGGGCATGATTTTATTTGGCGAGCAAAACTCATTTCAACGACTGAAAATGAAATTTTTGTTGAGATGCCCACCGCTGCAGGCGAACCTCTTCCTCTTGAAAAAGGTGTTCAGTTGCTTGGCATTATTGCAATCGGTCAAAACCGTTGGATGTTTCGAACAGAATGTCTTGGCAGTAAGTCTTTCAGGTCGCATAGCAAAGATGGGATAGGTTTGAATTTACAAATGCCAACAGCTGTAGAGCGTTGCCAACGGCGGCGTGATTATCGAATTAGCACAGATACGCTTGCGTTGCCAACGGTATCATCGTGGCCATTACTTGATCCGCGGTCGGTTGTGTTGCCAGAACGCATGTGCCAGATGCGGATGGAACGATTTATTAACGGCGATAGTTCGCCAAGTGCAATGCAAAAAGACGATTGCATGCCAGATGTTGGTCCTGCATTCGATGCAACAATTGTAAACATTGGTGGTGGCGGTATTGGATTGCAAGTCCCATCGGGTGAAGCGAGTGGAGTAGGCCGTCATCGCTTGCACTGGTTAAAATTTCCATTGCTCGGAACTACTGGACCTGAACTTTGTGTGACTGCGAAACTAATGCACTGGCATCTTGAAGCCGGCGGCACCACGTACTTGGGAATGATGTTTGATTTTTCCTACAACCCATCGCATAAACGTTTTGTGACGCAGCAAATCACGCGTACAGTCGCTATCCAGCAACGGGAACAATTCCTCGCTGCGTAAGGCCTGGCCTAATGTTGTCCTTCAGATTTAGCGTTGTCTGCGCAAGATGCGGGTTTTCACTTCTGACTCTACAGTCTCGGCTTGCGGGTCAGATTCGGCAACAATTCCACATCCTGAGCTGTATTCCATCGTTCCGCAAAAGGCACTTGGTGTCCCCTTCCCTTGAAACAATGCAGTTCGAATGGCGACATTTAGCATGGCAATCTTTCCGAGAATTCCAATTGCTCCGCAGTATGGACCGCGAGGTGTATCTTCAAGTTCGTTGATGATTTGCATGGCGCGAATTTTTGGTGCCCCCGTGACAGAACCCGGCGGAAACGTGGCGTTCAGCACGTCAATAACAGAAAGCCCTTTACGCACTTTCCCATGTACCTCGCCAACGCATTGCCACACGGTAGGGTGTCGCTCAATTGCTCTCGCTTCTTGCACTTGCACACTCCCAAATTCACATAAGCGCCCCAAGTCATTTCGCATGAGGTCAACAATCATGTGCAATTCTGCAGCATCTTTTGCAGACTCAAGTAAAGTCTCTGGTGCGTCGCCTTCTGGTCTTGTGCCCTTCATGGGTCGTGTCACAATCCCGCGAGACTCTTCGTTGTACTGCATAAATAACTCAGGAGACATAGACATGACGTATCTGCCTTCTTCTGGAAACTCTAGCCATGCACCATACCACCCACCTGGTTTTTGAAGCATTGCTAAGGCTTGCATTCGAAGATTCCCGTCAACAGTTGCTGAATACCGACGCGTGATATTTGCTTGAAAAATATCACCCGCGTGGATATATTTGATGGTTTGCTTAACAGCATTTGAGAACGATTCACTCGAAGTTGAATCTTCTACATCGCCCCATGCCCTCGTGTGCTCTTTGCTTGGATACATTTCAGGCACTTTGCAATTGCCTATGGACCACCACGAATCACTCTCAGCGTCATGAATGAGGGCACACTCGCACCAGACAAATTCGGCATTTGGCCAATCGCTTGCAGGGGCTTCGCCGCACTTTGGTTCTATCGCATACCCTAATTCGTAACTTATATACCCAATCCAGTTTGGTAGTAAGGTTGTTGTTCCACTGGTAGAGAGTTCATCTTTGATAGCACCAAGCGGTTGCCCCAAAGGAACTGTGAGTTTTTTGCCAGAGGCATGCCCAACGATACTCCATCGAGACCATTTAGAATGTCCACTGTTACCAATTAACGCAACCATAGGCGAATCATCAGGCCAGCACATCGCAACTTCGCTTGGCGAAGCGTGTAAGTCGTATAAAGGTTTTGCATCTTGTGGCAACATGAGTGGTATCAGTGTTCAGGCGCGGGTATCATACGCTTTACTGCGCTAAATAATGGAGACGCAACCCTATGGCTACTGCTACACGACGTAAGAAAACTACAAAAAAAACTCGCACACCAAAAATGACGTATTGTTGGGGCGCTTCTAAAACAGAAGGCGACGCGACTAAAAAAGAGTTACTTGGTGGAAAAGGTGCGAATCTTGCTGAGATGACTTCGATTGGCTTGCCAGTGCCTCCAGGATTTACGATTCCAACAACCATTTGTGAAGCGTATTACGATCAAGGCGCTCGTATGCCTAAGGGCTTAGGCGAAGCAACTGCAAAAGCAATTTGTAGAGTTGAACGTGAAACAGGCAAGATTTTTGGTTCTTCATCGAATCCACTTCTTGTCTCAGTACGTTCGGGCGCGGCTGTGTCGATGCCGGGCATGATGGACACAGTTCTAAACCTTGGTCTAACCGATGCGGCTGTCCAAGGTTTAATTAAGTTGACAGGCAACGCGCGTTTCGCGTGGGATGCATACCGAAGACTTATCAATATGTTCGGCGATGTAGTTATGGGAATGGAGCACGAAGACTTCGAGGATGAATTTGATCTTGTGAAGAAAAAGTTTGGCGTAGAACTTGATACAGAATTGAGTGCAGAAGGACTTGAAGAAGTGTGCAACAGATACAAAAAAGCATACAAAAAACACGTAGGATCTGCTTTCCCGCAAGACCCATACAAACAACTTTCACTTTCCATCGAGGCTGTCTTTAAATCATGGAATACGCACCGAGCAAAAAGTTACCGACAAATCAACGGTATCGTTGGGCTTAAAGGGACAGCTGTAAATGTACAGGCAATGGTGTTTGGAAACATGGGAACAGATTCAGGAACAGGCGTTGCATTTACCCGCAATCCTTCCACTGGAGAAGATAAATTCTTTGGTGAATTCCTTATCGACGCGCAAGGCGAAGATGTGGTTGCTGGAATTCGGACTCCAAAACCAGTTTCAGAAATGCCAAAATGGAACAATAGAATTTTCAAAGAACTCTTGAAAAACAAGAAGACTCTTGAAAATCATTACAGAGATATACAAGATATTGAATTTACAATTGAACGCGGCAAACTATGGATGTTGCAAACACGCTCAGGAAAACGTACAGCAGCGGCTTCTGTGAAAATTGCAGTTGACATGGTAAAAAGTCGCCACATCAACAAGGACGAAGCACTACTTAGAATTCCAGCTGGCGACTTAGTCCAACTGTTGCTTCCAAGTTTTACCTCTAAAAGTAAAAATAAAGTCACAACATTAGCAAAGGGCCTTCCTGCATCACCTGGTGCAGCAACAGGAACGCTTTCATTTACTGCAGAAGATGCGGTGAAGCGCTCAGAGGCAGGCGAATCGGTACTGCTGGTTCGAAAAGAAACATCACCAGAAGATATTGATGGCATGCATCACGCAGTTGGCATTTTGACCTCCACTGGCGGAATGACAAGCCACGCAGCTGTTGTTGCCCGTGGTTGGGGTAAATGTTGTGTTGCTGGTGTATCTTCGTTGCACATCAATGCTGCACGTAAAACAGCCACAATCGACGGCAAAACATTCGGCGAAAAAGATATTCTCTCAATCGATGGTGGAACCGGCGAAGTAATGCTCGGTGAAGTAGAACGGCACGAACCTACACTTAGCGGCGATTTTGAAACCATCATGAAGTGGGCAGATAAGCGTCGTCGAATGAAGGTTCGTACAAACGCCGATTCACCACAAGACGCAAAACGTGCACGCTCATTTGGTGCTGAAGGCATAGGTCTTACAAGAACTGAGCATATGTTCTTTGAAGGCGATCGCATTCTTGCAATGCGGCAAATGATTCTGGCATCAACAGTCGAAAATAGAGAAAAAGCTCTTGCTCGTTTGTTGCCATACCAAACAAAAGACTTCACTGGAATATTCACAGCGATGAAGGGGTTGCCTGTCACCGTTCGGCTACTCGACCCGCCGCTGCACGAGTTTCTTCCACACGATACATCTGGACAAAAAGATGTTGCGCATGCGTTAGGCATTAAACTGGCGCAAGTGAAGTTGCGAGTAGAGCAATTGCACGAGTTTAATCCGATGCTTGGCCATCGGGGTTGCCGCCTTGCGATTACGTATCCCGAAATCCTAGTTATGCAAGTGACAGCAATTGTGAAAGCAATGATTGCTTGTAAGAAAAAGAAAATTGATGCACGTCCAGAAATAATGATTCCTCTTGTTGGCACAGTCGAAGAACTATCTCAATTGCGAGTGCTTACTGAAGAAACTATTAAAGCAGTGAAGAAGAAAGCAAAATACACAGGCAAGTTGAACATTCCAATCGGTACTATGATTGAAATTCCACGTGCGGCTGTTGTTGCAGAACAGATTGCAGAAGTTGCAGACTTCTTTAGTTTTGGCACGAATGACCTGACACAACTTACCTATGGGTATAGCCGTGATGACATTAACTCCTTCTTGCCTCATTATCTTGATGCAGCTATTCTTGAGCGAGATCCGTTCCAAACTATCGATTTCGATGGTGTAGGGTCACTTGTTGCTATGGGTTGCCAGGGTGGACGCAAAGCGAAGCCGAAATTAAAAATAGGTATCTGCGGTGAACATGGTGGAGATCCAATTTCTGTTGGCTTCTGCGATACCGTTGGTCTTGATTATGTGAGTTGTTCACCATTTAGGGTGCCAACTGCAAGGCTTGCAGCAGCTCAGGCAACAATTCGTGCCTGACTTTGTGCCGACTATTTTTCAAAAAATAATTGATGGCGAAATTCCATGCCATCGAGTTTTTGAAAATGAACACGTGCTTGCATTTTTAGATGTTGCGCCATTAAGCGCGGGTCACACCCTGGTTATTCCGAAACAACAGGCTGCCTTCCTGCATGAGTTAACTCCAGAATGTGGTGCTGCACTTGGACAAGCACTGGTGCTAATTTCGCGTGCGGTAGTACAAGCAACTGGGGTGCTTGAATACAACATTTTGCAAAACAACGGTGGACGCGCAAATCAAGCAGTGTTTCATGTCCATTTCCATATTATCCCAAAGCCTTCTGTAGATGAGGGGTTAGGTCTTGTGTGGAAGGCAACAGAACGCGATGATGCAGAAGCTATGGCAACGTCCATTCGCAGCAATCTTTCGTAAGAACCTTCCGTGGCCGTTGCCCGTATAGTGTCGGTATGAATGACGATGCAACTCGTGACACTGTTGGACCAAACGATGAGACCTGTCATGACGAAACTGCGGACTCAAGTTGGCTAGATTCTAATGTTGGTGTGCATCGCGACGAATGGATTGGTCAAAAAATTGGCGACTATGAAATCTTGCGAATTATCGGTACTGGGGGCATGGGGAATGTGTACGAAGCAAAGCAAGTGCATCCACATCGTTCAGTGGCATTGAAAATTGTGAAGTCTGCTGCCGCAACTCCAGGGGCACTGCACCGTTTTGAAATGGAAAGTGAAATGCTTGCACGCTTGCAACATCCCGGAATTGCACAAGTCTACGATTCAGGCCACCAAACGAGTGAAGGGGTTTTGCTCCCTTATTTTGCGATGGAGTTCGTACCAGGCAGTAAATCAATCACTGATTTTGCCGAAGACAAACATCTTTCACGAGAGGGCAGGCTGGCGCTTTTCTTACGCGTTTGCGAAGCGGTACAGTATGGACATGGCAGGGGAGTTATACACCGCGACTTAAAACCCTCGAATATTTTGATTACTCAAGGTGGCAGACCTAAAGTTATTGACTTTGGGGTTGCACTTATGGCTGGCGTGGACGATGTTGAAAAAACAGTCACCGTGGCTGGGCGTTTTGTTGGCACATTGCAATGGTCGAGTCCAGAACAATGTGGAGATGACCCCCACGATGTTGATGTGCGTACGGATGTGTACTCGCTGGGGGTGTTGCTGTATCAATTAATGACGGGGCAATTGCCGTACAACTTAAAGGGAATTCCTTTGTACCGTGCGCCGATGGTCATTCGTGAAACAAAACCAATCGCGCCACAATCTATTGACCCGTCGATGCCAGCAGAGATTGAACAGATACTGATGAAAGCACTCGCAAAAGAACGTGAGTCACGCTACGACGCAGTTGCTTCGATGTCGATGGATATACGAAGATTTTTAAGCAACCAACCTATTCTTGCAAAGCCTCCTACAGCGATGCATCGTTTACGTTTGTATGCCAGAAGAAACCAACTGAAGTTTCGTGCAGCACTAGTTGTTGCACTTGCGTTGGTTCTCGGTTTTGCAGGATTGATTTGGGGATTCGTAGAATCAGAAGCAAGGCAGACCGACATGAAGAATGCACTTGCCCTTGAAGCAGCGGCACGTGAACAAGCAGAGCAAAAAGCGTATGCCGCGATGATAGGCACAACGCAAGCGGCGATAGCAAATGGTTCTTGGGATATGGCACAGCGGAACTTAGATGCAACGAGCCGAGACCAACGCGGTTGGGAGTGGAACTACCTGCAAGGGCTAGTAGATCAATCGCTTCGCACATGGCTCATAGGTGACAGGCCAACTTCACTCGTTACTTCACCTGCAGGTGATCAATTTATCGTTACGTTCGAAGGAGGGCGAGTTGTCCTTGTAGACGAAAGTCGCTCGTTGACAAGAGACCTATCCTTCCCCTCAAAAGTAAATGCGGCTTGCTTTACTCCTGATGGTGCTTCGTTGCTGCTCGGAATGGAAAGCGGTGCATTTTCTCTGCTGCATTTGTCTGAAGAAACGATGCTTATGTTCGAAGTGGAGCAGCCATCAATAGAATCGATTGTTTCCTTGCCAGATGGTGGGTTTGCAACTGGGCACGCTGATGGTGTGATTCGAGTCTGGGATAAAGAGGGGAATATGCTTTCATCCATGGTCGATGGCCACGGTATGGTTCTATCGCTCGATTATGATTCGACAAGCGATGTGCTTGCAGCGGGAGCATTTGATGGAACGGTTTCTGTATGGGAAGTTGAAGCACGCGAGCCATTAGTAGTGCACGAAGGGCACGATGAAGCGGTGTATGCGGTGCATTTTTTACACACAGGCACGCTTGTTTCAGGTGGCGGTGAAGGAAACATTATTCTCTGGAATATAACTGCGAACGAACAGGTAACAATTGATTCTGGTCACCGAGAAGTTATGGGTGTGACATCAAATGAAAATGTGATTGCAACTACAGGACAAGATAGAGTCGTTCGGTTATGGGATTTTCAGGGGAATCAATTGGGTGAGTTGCGAGGGCATGAAGATCTTGTTTGGTCTATTGGCACATTGCGTGACGATAAATTTGTCAGTATTGGGAAAGATGGAAGCGTACGCTGGTGGGATGCAAGTCCTCCAGCGCCAACAAAACATATCGCAACAAGCCAGATGCCATCATCTGATGTAGCGTTTATTTGGAACGACGAAGTTGTATCAGTTTCTGAATTCGATTCCAATGTACAAGTGATAGACCTTGTTGATGGTACGAGTTCTGTTATACACTCGAATGGTGTAGAGATTTCCGCAGTCGCCTTTGTATTCAACACGCCCTATGCGGTCACCGGAGACCTGCAAGGAATAGTTCGTTTGTGGGATATTGATGAACGCACGCAAGGCAGAGTTCTTGGCGAGTGCAAAGAACAAATTACAACACTAAGCGTTTCTTCTTCTGGAAAAATTGTTGCAGTAGGGACACTTACCGGAAAAATATGTGCGATGCGAATTAAC
>JABJDN010000141.1 GCA_018665385.1 Phycisphaerae bacterium
CTACTCGCAAGAAAGCTACTAAGAAGAAAGCTACTCGCAAGAAAGCTACTAAGAAGAAAGCTACTAAGAAGAAAGCTACTCGCAAGAAAGCTACTAAGAAGAAAGCTACTCGCAAGAAAGCTACTAAGAAGAAAGCTACTCGCAAGAAAGCTACTAAGAAGAAAGCTACTCGTAAGAAAGCTACTAAGAAAAAGGCTACTCGCAAGACAGCCAAGCGTAGACGTAAATAAACCAACGTCTCACACCTTATGGATCACACGTCGAAACGACCCTTTTACAGGGTCGTTTCTTCTTTTGGAAAAATACTGGCGCATCGCCAATTTCATGTCATAATGTAATTTGTTGAAAAACGACTCAACTTTTACCTGAACGTAGTACGAAGAAATACACCATGACACATATTATTGCTGAACCCTGTATTGGAACAAAAGACACTGCCTGCGTAGAGGTCTGCCCCGTGGACTGCATTCACCCCGTAAGCGATAGCGATAAGTTTGGTGATTCTGAAATGCTGTATATCGATCCTGATACCTGCATTGATTGCGGCTTGTGCGTAGACGAATGTCCCGTGCAAGCAATCTTCCCTGAAGAAGATTTGCCCGAAGAATGGCACAAGTACGTTCAAATTAATGCTGACCACTTCGAATAACGAGCTGGGTAGAACGCACAACAGAAGATGAGGGTTTCAAATTGTGCCCATAAACCTTGCGCTAGACGCCGCCCGGTGCGTCAGGTTCTTCAACCCAGTCGCAACTCTTACTTCCTAAATCAAGTTCGCTGTTCATCGTTTTTCGGTATCCAAGTTTGCGAACAACCTCAAGAACGTCCGTCCAAGTGGGGAAAGTTCTTCCATTGGCTTCCTTAAAAGCGTTAATGGCAAGTAAGAACATAAACTGTTCTTGGGTCATTTCACCCTCTTCAGCAGCTCTAAGAAAGTCCGAACGCCGTCTTCCAGGGCCTCTTCGCCTATCAAGATCTTTTGCCGATGGAGCCTGAAGGTCTCTGCGGTCGATACCCGATCTTCGGTCTACAACTTCACCAGAATCGCTTGGCATGCCAGGGTCGTTATGATGGTCAGTAGACTTGCTCACGTTTGTAGCATACACGAACCGAAAAACACGACACCAACTTTCAACCACCTACAAGACCCCTTATGTCCAAAAACACCAATCAAGAACAACCAGTGCACGTTACAGCCATTATTTTGGGATGGATTTTACCGGGATTAGGCCATATTTCTCTTGGACAAAAACGCAGGGGTACGCTCATTATGGTGGGTATTTTGTTTCTCGTTCTATGCGGGGCGCTTGTTGGAGGCATTGATGCAGTCGACCACAACAAAGACGGCTTGTGGTTTATTGCTCAAGTTTGGTGTGGACCGGTTGTCATCGGTATAGATTTGCTCAATCAGACCATACTAGCACCGCTGCCTATTGCGGGCAAAGCAACGTATGTCGGCCTAAGCCATGTAAATGAAATAGGAACGTTATGTATAGCGATGGCAGGTTTGATGAACTTTGTTGTGCTGCTTGATTTGCTTCAAGCAAAACAAGGAGATGACCTAGTCTGTACGTTTGCTGATCGTAAGGGCGATGCATCGATGGGCAGGGGTGCCAAGCAATGATTGCTTGGACACCATTCTTAGAACCTTTGAACGCTATGCAGAGCGTCTGGTATCTGTTGCTTATACCAATGGCATTTGGTATTGCCGTTGTGTACCGTGCACTACGAGAGCCCTCTTACAACACGTATTGGCGAGCAGTTATCATTATGACATTGCAGGTTGTGTTTGGAATTGCTGCAATTGCAATCGCGCTCGGCGTGTTCGTTCAGTGGGTCATTCCACTTCTTAACCAGCCCTAAGCCACCCTGCGTCGTCCTCGCAATCAAGTTTGCATTTGAGTACGGCAAGAATTTGTTTTAATCGTTGACTAACACGTGATTCACTGTATCCAAGGGTATGGCCAATTTCGAGCATCGTAAGCCCTTCAGTGAAGGTAAGAACAACAATGAGCTTATCGTACGTGCCCAGCGTTTCACAAAGCCAGTTATGTAAATCTTGCCGTTCTACTTGTTCATGTCCGTTATATTTAAATTCCATACACATTGCTGCAAGTCCATCGCCGCCCTCTTCATTATCTGTTGGGTGGAAAGCAACTGTGCTTGGCACGTGCACATCTTTCATGATTGCGGCGAACTCTTTGTCGTCCACACGCAAAATCGCTTGTAGTTCATGGTCGGTCGGGCATCTACCAAACTGTGCTTGGAATGCACATATTCCGCGAGCAATCATTTTTGTCCTGCTTCGTGCAAGTCTCGAAGCTGGATCGACGCGGCGTAAATGGTCTCGCATGGAACCTTCAACTCTTCTGCGTGCATACGTTTCAAACTTAAACATGAGTTCAGGTTTGTATTTTTCGATACAGTCAAGTAAGCCAAAGAAGCCAACTTGCTCTAAATCATCAGGATCAATACTCTTTGGTAGCCCAGAAGCAATACGTCTAGCAATGCTTCGAACGAAGGTATGCATGTAATACTCAATAAGCCAGTTACGAGATTCGGTGCAGTTTGTTGCTTTAAAATAAAGCATTACTTCCACTGCACGTTCTGCACGGGTTGGAGTTCCTTCACTTCGTTCGTTGCATAGTGGCAAAAAAATGCCACCATCCGATATTAGATGGCTGACCATTGTGGTTTCTTCCCTGAAACGTGTTGCAATGTAAGGGCGTAGTGAACGGTCACTGCCCAGCCTATTCTCTTCGGCCACACATCTCGCAGAACCGTACTTTTTTTTATTTTATTTTAGCTTGGGCGTGTTACCACTTTGGATCCATTGCCATTGTTGGGATTTTTGGATATTAAAGGCACGTTTTATATGCTAAAGGAGACTCAATCAATGGCACTACTCCCATTGCCATAAAGGCCTGATTGGCGTAGAATTACTGTTTCCAATTGGAGTTATACACAATGGCACTTTTCTACACACTTTCTGAAGCAAGCGCGAAACTCGGCAAACCCGAAGACGAGGTACGCGCAATGGCAACCTCTGGTCAACTTGACGAAATGCTAGACGGCGACCAAATTCTTTTTAAGACGCAACAGGTTGACTTACTTGCTGGAGACGGCGATTCCGAAGGTGACGACTTTGATTTAAATCTTGATGATTCGGCAATTGGTTTTGATTTAGCAGACTCCGCAACGGGCGCGCCTGTTGTAGGAACAGAAGCAACAGCGGACCTTGATGAACTAGGCAACGACAACAGTGGATTAGGATTAAGCGACTCTGGTACAGGGCTTGGGCTTGGCGGTAGCGGCGCTGGCCTAGACTTAGGTGGCAGTGGTTTTGGTTTTGATCTTGGCGACAGCGGCAGTGCTGCCGGTCTTGATTTAGGCGGAGACTCAAGCGCTGAAAGTGGCCTTGGTGTTGCGTTCGAAAGTGGAGAAGATGACGACTCTGCAGAAACTCGTGTTGCAGATGCACTCGACGAAGAACTTAGCCTTGAATCCGTTGGTAGTGGCAGTGGTCTTTTAGACCTTACACGCGAGTCCGACGATACTTCCCTTGGCGCTGAACTCCTAGATGAAGTTTGGGACGATGAAGACAGCGGCGATTTTGCTGCGAGCGCTTCAGGCTTATTCGATTCAGCCGAACCAGAACAAGTTGCATCAGTAGCAGATGCTCCAATGGGCTTATCAGTTGCAGCAATTGAAGTCTACGACGGCAAATGGTCTGGCGCAGGCGTTGGATTCTTGCTTGGCGCAATTATTTGCCTTGTTGCAGTAAGTACCATGCTTATGGCTAGCATCATGGGCGTTTCGCCTAAACTTGGTGCAATGGTCACAGGTGACATGATGGTCTGGGGCGGTGGATTTGCGGCATTCGCAATCGTAGCCGGTCTAGTTGGCATGTTTATCGGTAAAGCAAGCGAGTAACTCTCTTTTGACACTTACTAAATATGGGTGGGTGCAGTGGCTAACGATTACATGCGTTCTTGTTTTTATAGCTGCAGTGGCCATATATTTTCATTGGTGGATTGCTGTTGCGCCATTGTTTTTGCTTTGGCTAGCCCTTGTGTCTTTTTTTCGGAATCCTTGGCGGACTACCCCAAAAAATCTACCAGCGGGCATGATGGTAAGTCCAGCAGATGGTGTTGTTTCTGCAATCGAGTATGTCGACTCTCACGAAACTGTTGAGGGCAAGGCAGTCATTATTCGAATTTTCCTCAGCGTATTGAACGTACATATCAATCGCACGCCTTGCGCATGCACGTTAACAAAAGCCATCTATCGAGAAGGCAAATTTTTTGATGCTCGAAGCGCAGAGTCTGTAAAAGTAAACGAATCCAATACCCTCTTCTTCGATTTTGAAGGAGAAGGGATTGGCTTGCGCCAAGTTTCTGGCAAGATTGCACGAAACATTGTCTGTCCTATTCAAGTGGGCGACTCATTTACGCAAGGCGAGCAGTTTGGCATGATTAAGTTTGGTTCAACCACTGAGCTTATTCTTCCAAGGCCTAGCAACGTTACAGTGCATGTTGCTAAGGGCGACAAAGTTCTAGGCGGTCTTACAAAGTTTGCTACTCTTGCAACCAGATAGATGTGAGTAACGGCACCAGCGGGTCCCCATATTCAGTGTGCAGTGTAAGGTGGGACAAGCCGTTCTCAATCATATCCTTATCGCCAAGCTGGTGACCAATATACGCGAGCAAGAAAGCGTAGGTTCCAGCATCACGCTCAACGTCGAGCCTATTTTGCACAGTAACAGCCGCTCGCACAAGTTCAATTCTTGGGGGCAACAAACCATCTCCGTATGTTGCGTCTATCATTTCGGGTTGGAAGGTAAGGAGCGATTGTAAAATATAACCCGCAGACAGATACAATCCTGAGCCAATTTTGGAGTGCCCTAGACCAGCTGTTGCCAGCGGGTGCCCAGGAATAAACTGCAACGCTTGGTTGAAGCGACGTTGTGCATCAAAATAATTTCCACTTTTAAGTTCAGATTCGCCAAGCGAAACTAATTCATCGAAGCGAGTGTTTTGTTTTCCAGAGAACCCTGTAATTCGTTCGCCGTGGCGGAGAGCTGCGCCAATATCTTCGATAGCAACTTCGTCAGTAGTATCGTCTATAGTTTCATTACTTGTACCATCAGTATTGAGTGAGTCAAGCGCTTCTCCGAATTCATCCCCAGTGTCTCCGTAGTAGGGGATGCCAGTAAGCTCTGATTGCAACTTAGCGTATTCGTTCTCAATCCATTCTGGAGTTTTTCTTTCGTCGTCTGAAATATCAGAAGAGGTACGATCGGCGATTGATTTTAGCACTTGGTTATAGGAATCAGAGACGTCTACTTGGTTTTGAATTTCATTTTGCGCCAATGTATTTTCTTCTGTTCGCCATGGTATGACTAGTTGATCTTGACCGACCCCCCTTTTTGCATCTTCAGCAACTCTCGCTTCGTCCCAAGCGCTGAATCCAAGAGCGGACGTGGGCATACTTGTTTCTTCAAGCGAGACGCCGGTAAGCGGTGACGCAGCAAGGTAGCCAACGGTATCGTTTGTGCGAAGAACACCAACGGGCTTTGGCGCTGTATCGAGTGCATTTGGCAATGCGCCACTGCCTAATACTTGCCCGAGTTTGTACTGGTCTGCTTGTCGTTTTGACCATCGATCGGGGTATTCAAGCTCTCCGGTTCCACCGTATTGTTGTGCAGATTCTTCACTCCATTCATGTGAAAAAGAGCGAAGACTGCGTCCAGAAGTCATTTGACTAGGTGCAGTGGACCAATTGTCAATAAAGTTTGGGTTGAAATAACTTGATTCGCCTTGAGAAAGAAATTGCGCAGTTTGTTGGTCCCAGTTATTCCAGTACCACGGGGAATTGTTAAGCGCTGCTTGGTATTCGTACTCTCCTTGCCCTTCAGCGTCTGCGAGCAAACGTAGACTTGCGTCGTTTCTTCCAATCCCCTCGTTAAAACCGCGCCCTTGGAGTAAATTATTTTGCCTCATTTGGCTATTTCGAACGCTCGATGGAAGTTCTCGAACACGGGCATTGCTACTCCCGCCCGAATATGTATTTGCATCGAGGGCATTGCCAGATCCGAGGGCATCTTGTGCAGACACAGAGTTACCTAGGAGGAGCAGGCTTGTAGAGAGAATAAGAATGGGATGCATAACGTGGTTCCTTTCAGGCGTCATTCTATCTACACTGTACGGTATGCTAAAAGAGCAACGATATGTAACAACGCCTATCTACTATGTGAATGATAGACCCCATATCGGTCATGTGTACACCACAACATTGTGCGATGTGTATGCAAGGTCCATGCGACACCTAAATCACGATGTGTTTTTTCTTACTGGAACCGATGAACACGGCGTTAAAGTGGAACAATCCGCTATAAAGAAGGGGGTAAGCCCGCAGGAATTGGCAGATATACATTCAGCAGAATTTCGTTCGATTATGGGAAAATTTGAACTTACGAACGATGAATTCATCCGAACGACAGATTCTGAGCACACGAAACAAGTGCAAGCATTCGTAAAAACCCTGTTAGATAGCGGGGATGTCTACCTTGGTACATTTGAAGGGTGGTACGACGAGGGGCAAGAGGAATACCACACAGAAACTAGCGCTCGCGAGTTGGACTATACATCTCCAATTAACGGCAAGCCGCTCATTCGCTCATCAGAAAAGAATTATTACTTCAAACTCAGTGCGTACCAAGATAAGATTGCAGAGTTATTTGAAAACAATCCTACGTTTGTTCGTCCGGAATCGCGACGTAACGAAATGCTTGGTCGTTTGAAAGAGGACTTATTAGACGTACCAATAAGTAGGACCAATTTTTCATGGGGCATTCCCTTGCCCACTGATGAAGAACATGTAATTTACGTTTGGATTGACGCGCTCTTCAATTACATAACTGCACTTGGATTAGGGGATACGAGCAGCGATATTTTTGCAAAACGCAAAAAATATTGGCCAGCTTCGTACCACATCATAGGAAAAGAAATTCTTTGGTTCCACTCGGTTATTTGGCCAGCGGTGCTAATGTCACTCGATTTGCCATTGCCAAAGTGTGTGTTTGCACACAGTTTTTGGATTAGCGAAGGAAAAAAGATGTCTAAATCGATGGGCAACTTCATTGATTTAGAATTGATTGATTCGTATGTCGACAAATACAGCATGGACGCTTGGCGGTATTACATAGTCACCCAGGGACCGCTAGGTTCTTCCGATGCAGATTTTGTAGCGGAGAATTTCCAAGACCTGTACAACGCGCACTTGGTAAACACGGTCGGGAACTGCACAAGCCGAGTAACCGCAATGCTTGGTAAATATTTTGATGGCGTCGTGCAAACCGAAAGCCAAAATGGCAAGCGAATTACATTCGATGGTTTCGACTGGCCAACAACATGCGAATCCGCAATCGGTGCTTGGTCTCTGCACATGGAAGCGTTTGCACTCGACAAGGCAATTGAATCTGCAATGTGCCTCATTCGCGAAGTCGATTTGTTTATAAACGAAACCGCCCCATTTAAACTAGCCAAAGACGAAACCAAAACGGCTGAACTTGGGGCAATATTGTACCAATGCTTAGAGGTACTTCGAATAGCATCTATTTTGCTTGACCCAGTTATTCCTTCTAAAATGAACGAGTTTCGTACAGCTATATCTGCACAAACCATCAATGATACATTCAGCGAAACAATTGCCTGGGGCGGCATAAAGAATGGTTCTACTGTTGAAAAAGTTGCGTTGTTCCCGCGCGTTTCTTAATGTGCAACTTCTAAAATAGCTGTAAAAAGCGACGGACCTTTTGCATCTATTCTTGGTTGCATACGGTGGTATGCTTTCAATGTACAACCAGCGTTGCTGGCGATAGTGTGCATGGCTTCTTCGGAAAATCCGAGATGTACGTGGCCCATTGTGTGCTTGTACTCATCACGGGTATGTTGCTGCATATCAACGATACACAGTTTGCCGCCACGTTGCACAACGCGGCACGCTTCTTGTATTGCGTGTTCAATAGATTCAATATGGTGCAGGACTAAACAAAATAATGCAACATCGACGCTATCGTTTTCTAACGGGAGCTCGTTTGCTTCACCAAAAACAAACGAAATATTCCCACCAAGGTCGGGCCTGCAGGTGGCTTGTGTAATCATGGCAACTTCTCTGTCGACTCCGATTACTTCTTGTACGAATGGTGCAATCATAGTCGCCGCATTTCCAATGCCACAGCCTATGTCAACAACTCGTAGGTTTGGATCGATAAGTGAAAGTAACGCAGCAGAAGTAAACGCAGACCCGAATAAATCTTTGCGTAGCGCCTCCCAGTCACTGCCAATGTTTTGAAAGAAAGTGCGGCTATCTGCATGGCGTTGGGTGAGTACAGCGACAAGCCGCTCGGCATCTTCTACAGCCCCATGTAGTTGTTCGGTGTTGTTTGAAGCAATAGACCAAAGGCTTTTGATTTCCGTGCTCATCTCTGTGGCAATACGGTACAAGCCAACAGTCCCCACTGTCCTACGTGATACGAATCCTGCTTCGAAGAGTAATTTTAAGTGTCTTGATGCTGTGGATTGCGGAAGTTGTATAACTACTGCTACCTCGCCAACACTTAATTCGTGCTGGACTAAGACACGCAAGATTCGCAATCGAGCGCTATCGTTTAGCGCTGAGAGTGAATCAAGTAAAACAAGTGAACCTACTGAGGTCACTGGGAATCGTCGACGCCTGTCATTGTTGGCCCTGGCACGATTCCGTGTCCACGGAGTGCGTCTGAAATTTCAGGGCTTGTAGGTTCGATAATCCACGCCTCTTGCCACCGCGTTATAGCGAGCTCGTCGTCGCCTAAGCGTTCTGCAAATGTAGCGGCGATGATGTACGGTCTTGCATTATCTCCACTATCTATTGCAATAGCAGTGTTGATTGCGTTCATGGCTGAATCGGGATCATCTAAGTCCATTGTATATTCTGCGAATACCATCCACGCTCTCGCTGTTTGCAATTTTTGCGCTCGCTGTTGTAAGAAAGCGTACAGGTGGTCCCGTTCACCAGCTTGTAAAAGCGCCTCGGCGTACAAATCTGCAATGTCAGTATTCGCCGGACGAAGTGATTCTGCAATAGCGAGCGATTGGCTTGCCATTTGCGGGTTGTCCATTTCCATATAACACTGCCCAAGGTGGTATTGCGCCATCCAATCGCCAGGATGCAATGCAACAGCTTTAGTATATTCAGCAGCAGCATCTGACCACCTGCCTTGCCACATTGCGTAGCTGCCCTTTTCAAGGAATGGCTGGTTGCTCGATTCGCCTAGGATTGCTGTTTGCGTTTGCTCTGTGCACCCGATTGTTGCAAGAAGTATTGCACAAATTAGGTTTGATAAAATTGTAGTTCGTTTCATAGGTACTGTTTCTCCCTGTCTTTGCCTATCGGTATTCCAGCATTCCATTGCTGGTTTCTGTATTTACATCATACGGCAGTACAACATTTGTTGCACGTTATTGCCTTCTTCGTATGAGAAATATGATCTTAAATCGCTCTTCGTGGTACGCTATCCGCGATAGATTGAAAAGAGGAAATTCCCATGGCTTCACCTACAAAAGAATCACCATTTAGAACCGTTGTTTTAAAACACGTCCTCCCAGACGGTACTTCCCACTACGATTGGATGCTCTCAGTAGATGCTGCTGGCGAGAAGCCGCTTGTAAGTTTTCGAGTAAAGGAACGCCCCGATTTAGTGGCTGAAAGTAGATGGGTGGACTTAGAAGCACGCCCAGATCACCGTCCAGAATATTTGAATTTAAACGGAGAACTTGAAGGGGGTCGAGGAACAGTTGAACAGATGGCGCAGGGTTCCATTTTTATGTGGAAGGTAATACAAAACGGCTGGAACATGATGGTGGAATGGGACGGCAATCGCATGGCAGAATTTGAACTCCTCTCTGGGCCGGGTATTCTGGCATTTAGACGAATCTTTGAAGACCAAACGCAAGAACCACCCCCGCCACTTCCTAAACCAAAAATTGTCGGCGATGTTCCAATCGATAATTCTGAAGACCAAGTTGGCTTGCAACGAAAAATAACGGCGTTTGTAGATCCTAAAAAAACAGAAGCAGCATGGGCACGCACACCCAACGTCACAGGCGAAGGTGCTACGCACGTGCGTTCATTCCACAGCAAGTTGACTGACGACGCGCTTGGGTATGTAGACAAACAGATCAACGCATGGCTAGACGAAAACCCAGACATAGAAGTTAAGTTCACAACCACAACAATAGGCACGTTCACAGGGAAGGTGAAGGAACCCCACCTGATTTGCCAAGTCTGGGTGTAAAAAAGTCTATGGATAAAAATGAAAACGTATGCGTTTGCCACAGGGTTTCCCTGGGTAAAATCCAATCCTATATAGTTAGAGAAGAGCCTAAGGTCGCCTCTCAACTTTCAAATTGTTTAGATTCAGGCACTTCGTGCGGATGGTGTATTCCTTTCTTAAAGAAACTTCACAAACTACATAGCGAAGGTATGGAAATGGATTTAAACATAGACCACGAAAAATATACCGAGCGTCGAGACGCGTACAAACAACGAAAATGTACTCACGAAGACGCAGATGGATAAGCCCAGTTCCATTCCAAAAACAATAGGCGGGTATCGCATTATCGAAGTGCTTGGCGAGGGTGGCATGTCGGTTGTCTATACCGCAATGCAAGAACATCCAAAGCGCAAGGTTGCTATAAAAGTATTGCGTGGAGGCATGTACAGCCCAACTGCAGCGAAACGATTTCACCAAGAAGTTGAAATATTAGGCAGGCTTGATCATCCATGGATTGGAAAAATTTACGATGCTGGCACGCATGATGAGGGGAACGGAGCAACGCCCTACTATGTAATGGAATGTGTAGAGGGCGCGCGAGAGTTGACCGAGTACATTGAGCAAACAGAACTTACTAGGCGTGATGTAATCAAACTGTTCGCAATGATCGCATCTGCCGTAGAACATGGTCATCATAGGGGTGTAGTGCACAGGGATTTAAAGCCAGGGAATATCCTTATAGACAAAGAGGGGGAACCAAAAATTATTGATTTTGGTGTTGCTCGCTCTTTAGATAGGACGACTGTTGGGGAAGAAGCGATGACAGAGGCTGGTCGCCTTGTTGGCACAGTGCAGTTTATGGCACCAGAGCAAGTGGACGCAACCATTACTGATATAGATGCTAGGTGCGATGTCTACGCGCTAGGTGCGGTCCTTTTTCAAATGCTCACAGGACGACTTCCCCGCACACTTGAGGGTCTGCCTATATACGAAGCCGTGCGTCAAATTTGCAAAGAGCAGCCAGTTCGCCCGACAATATACGACAGTTCTATCGATCAGGATCTTGAAGCTATCGTCATGATGGCTTTAGAAACGAACCGAGAAAAGCGGTATCAAACTGCAGGTGCGTTCGGTCGAGATATTCTTCGGTACTTAGGGAACCGCACAATTAAGGCGCGAAAAGCGTCTGCATTTGACCATATTAAATTATTTACAAGGCGGCACAAGTTGCAAATTTCAATTGCAGGGGGCATCGTTGTATTGCTTGGAATGTCACTTGCAGCAGTTCTGATGATGCGAGCAGACTCAAACCAGCAGATAGATGATTTGCAAGCCCAAATTCTGGAAACGAACGAGGCAGAGTTGGAACGGCAACAACAAGAGGCCCTTCGCCCCGAAGTATCAGCCGAGGAAGAACAAGACGCCAAGCCCATACTTACACTTGACACTCCAACCAAATTAGTTGTATCAACTTCTGGAACAATGCTCGCGTATGTGGCAGGCGATGATTACACAGCAAAGACAATTACAGGTCAAAGCGTGCAGTTGCCCGCAATTAATATAGAGCCCTCAACGGCGACGTTGCAACTTTCTATGCTAGGTACTCGGCTTGCAATTGTTTCTGGCGACAGAGGACGAATCGTGTCGCTTCACGCACAAAAACCTACTGTACAACTCAGTGGAGACTTTGAAAACCTAGTTGCAGTAGCACTGAGTGAACAGAGCGTTGCAGTTTCGTTGGCTGATATGTCGTTGCGAGTTATTGGAGTTCAGGGCAAGTTAGCAAGGGCGCTTTCTAACACGGGAGAATTTGAAGCAGTCGCTTTTTCTTCAACAGGAGAGCACATTGTTGCAGCTACAGATTTTTGGGTGTATGTTTGGTCTACACAGAGTTTTCCAAAGAATGTTACACCATTAAAAGGTGTGCAAAACCCATGTTGTATAGGCGTGTTTTCAGATCGGATTGTCGTTGTTGGAAGCGATGGTGAAGTGCGTATTCATGAATCTAATGGAGAAACAAAGAGTTCCGCAATGGGCATCGGTGCTGAAATTACCAACG
Organism: Phycisphaerae bacterium; assembly: GCA_018665385.1. GTDB lineage: Bacteria > Planctomycetota > Phycisphaerae > Phycisphaerales > SM1A02. The sequence goes on from JABJDN010000141.1 coordinate 12,378, forward strand.
CTGCGCTCAATACGGAAACAACACTGCTTGGGTGTATTGCAAATGGTGTTGCCTATACATTTTCCTTATCTACGCAAGAACTCGTAGAATTAACATGGATGCCAGAAGAACCAGTCGGTATTGCAATTGGTAAAGATAACGCTGTAATTCTTTGGACAGCAGGCGGAAACGTATACAGCGATTAATTGTTATGAACGGGTGCCAGGCGAAGAATCAACCGGTTCGTTCATTACATCACGTATGAGTTCGAGTCTATTCACAACAACGTTCATTGTCTCTGGGCGACTGTTTGGATTAGGCTGTACACAATCCATGATTTGCTTCGAGAGCAAAGTGTGAATTCTTGTATTCCGTTCATGAGGCGCTACAGGCAGTTCGACTTTATCAGCATCTACAGCTCCGCTCACGAGCCTTGCGTTTGATTGCTTAGGCGGCATAGCGGTTGGTATAACTTCGCCGACCAAAACCCAATACATCATAGCCCCAAGATTATAGATATCTGTTTTAGCTGTGATTTCGCCACGGTGTGCCTGTTCGGGCGCCATATATCCGGGCGTACCCTGAATACGTTTTTTAATTGTGCCTATCGCGCACGCTTGTCCAAGATCAATAATTTTAACCCTGCCACTCTCATCGACGAGTACGTTGTTTGGCTTCATGTCAGCATGCACGAACCCTCGTCCATGCATATGCGATAAGCCTTCTGCTATTTGTAAGAAAATATCAACAGCCTGAATGTGGTTTCTAGGTAATTTCTGATCAAGAGTTGTTGCATCCACAAGTTCCATAAGCATGGACACTGCGGTCACTTTCAGCAACTTTCGATGTTTTACGAGTTTCTTAATTTTCCGCAGGGACGTATGGTCAAGTTTCGAGCCAATCGCGTATTCTTGTTCTACTTGATCAAGAAATCGCTGCGATTTCTCGTCTGTTTTTTCTACGTATTTCAGAGCAGAGACTTGCTTGTTTTTTGGGTTTTGTACTGCATACAAAATAGATGCAGCGCCTTCACCGAGCCTAGCAAGGACGGTGTACTGCCCAATTTTTTTTGGTTGTGATCTATTCGTTGCCATGAGTAAGAAAAATACGCTTGATATATTTCAAGCGTGAGTTGAATTGAACTGTAGAGTACCCTCTGAACACGCCTAAAACACGCATAGAAAGCAGTATTTTTACTATTTTATGGGATGCGCGGTGGGTCAAGCAGCTGGCTTTTGAACTGCGCCTCTGCAAAAAATACGCCAGGCGAGTTTGAACCACCATTGATTTCTTCTGCAAGAAGGACTTTGCTTGGTGGAATAGAGAGTTCAAGTTGTAACCGTTGTACGAGGTGCGATAGGTGAAGCATTTGCTGTTCTGTAAATCGTCTCATATTGCCGTTCCCAACGAGACAAACTGAAATGGTTCGGTCGTTCCACTTATCAGTATCAGCATGTATTGGTCGAGCACCAGCAATTTGCTCTAGCCAGCGATATCCGACATGCACATCGCCATCGCCAAATCCGTTTCCGTTACCAATAAGAAAGTGGTACCCAAGACCGCTTAGGCCTGCATTTTTGTGCATCCTGTCAAGTTCTTCAGGTGCTCCTGCTGGTTGACCTAGGTGATGGACAACTATGGAGTCCCATTGTGCATCACTCTTAACTGCTGTAACAATGATATCTTGGGTAGGTCGTTCTTGAATTGGCGCAAGCCTAGTAAGCAGAACGCCAGTTTGGACGTCGTTACTGCCAAGTTGCAAAATGAAAAGGGCGCAGGGGATGACAAAGAAAAACGCACCAAATACTATTTGGGTACGTGTAGAGGGCGTCCTTGCTGGTTTTTGTGTCATTTGTTAGGCAATCCTTCGCCAGTGACATACTGTCGTCACTGCTAGGTAGTCTATCGGGCAAATAGCCTCTTAGGACTTTAAAAAAGCCCATATCGGACGTTTTTTGGTGTATTAAGTTATTCTTTTTTACCAAGGCGAGCGCGCAACGCAGTTTCGGGTAATCCGAATGGGTCTTTTTGCTCAGTAATTTGAGGCCCATACCGCATGGTGTTGTACGCTTCAAATTGGTTTTTTTGCTGATTTTTTGGAAACAGCGCTTTGTGGCAACCACACATGATGCACACTATGCCGAGTACAGCAAAACTCATAAGTTGTTTGTGTGTGCGGTTCATTCGTATGGTTAATCTTCGCGAGGCAATTGGGTGAGGACCTCATCGATCAAGCCGTACGAAAGCATTTCTTCTGGGCTGAGCCAGTAGTTGCGTTCGCAGTCAGCATGAATCTCAGATTGTTCTTTACCGGTTGCTGTTGCATACAGTGCAAATAGCAAATCGCGAAGGCGAAGCATTTCTTTCGCCTCGATTTCTAAGTCTGTTGCTTGTCCTTCAAGGACCCCACTTAGAAGTGGTTGGTGCATAAGGTTTTTTGCATTGGGAAGAGAGTATCGTTTCCCTTTTGTACCACTTGAAGCGATGACAGAACCCATGGACGCTGCTTGACCAATGATATACGTAGAAATATCGCACGGCACAAAGTTCATAGTGTCAACAATGCCAAGGCCAGCGGTGACTGAGCCACCTGGCGAGTTTACGTACAGGCTAATGTCTGCTTTTGGATCATCGTTGGCTAAGTACAGCAACTGGGCGACTACTAAATTAGCAGAGTCATCCATAACTGGACCGCCCATAAAAATGATTCGGTCATTGAGCAGGCGAGAGAAAATATCGTAGGAACGCTCGCCGCGCCCAGTTTTTTCGATAACGATTGGTACAAGTGTGGACATAGGTTTAGTCTTTCTTCTTATCTTCGTTATGCTCGAGCACTTCGTCTACTAGCCCGTATGCTTTTGCTTCTTCAGCCGTGAAATACTTATCGCGTTCGCCATCTGCAGCAACCGTGTCAAACGATTGCCCTGTATGGTCTGATATTATCTTATTCAAGGTGGCTTTTGAATTAATAATTTGCTCTGCTTGAATTTGAATATCTGTTGTTTGGCCTGTAATTCCACCGTATGGTTGATGAATCATTACTTTTGCGTGAGGCAGAATGTGCCGTTTACCATTTGAACCTGCGCAAAGCAGTACCGCAGCACCACTGTACGCTCTGCCGATGCAATACGTAGCAACGTCTGATGTAATCATTTGCATAGTGTCGTACATGGCAAGCGTGTCGTCGACTGCGCCACCTGGGCTATTGATATA
>JABJDN010000120.1 GCA_018665385.1 Phycisphaerae bacterium
AGTGGGCCCTCTTTCCCAGGCTTTGCTGCAATTTTCGCGGCATCTGCCTCTACTAAGTCAGCGGCTAGGATTACATCAGGGTCGCGGCGAATGGTAGTTTGCAATTGGCTTGCATAGTCGCCTTCCATTTCTTCAGAACTTTGATGCGTAATTCCCTCGAGCGTTGCAATTGGCTCTTGCTCAAGAGTGATTAAGTTACTTAGGTACGAGTCGTGTTGACTCATGATGGCATAGTTTGTTGTTGTGACACCACTTTGCTTTGTTCCACCGATGAGAACAATGCCATGCCTGCGATCTTCTTGTTTTAACTGGTCAAGCATTTCGCGTTGCTTAGGAAGCATGCCGATTGATTCCCAGGAGCGAATGACACGCTCCGAAAGGTCGAAATCTAATCTGACAATATGCGTATTTGACGAGCCGGAAGAAGTAAGGTCAACATGGACAGTACCTGCTGGGCCGGAAACATCGAACGTGCCTTTTTGTTTTCTACGAACATCTTGAGGATCAGTACCTGCAGTTTCTTTCAAGAAGGAAAGCACCTTAGCGCCAATGTCGGCTGGAATAGGGTTTTGTTTTATTGGCATGCCATCTGTGTGGTACATGCTCTGGCAACCATTTGCTGTTAACTGAAATTCTACGCGACTGGCTCTGTTTTCAAGGGCTTGTCCGATGAGTTCATCAGCAGTAAGGTAAATCTCAAGTTGTGGATCTTCTTTTTGCGGTACTTGCACCTCCCCTTGTTTTCCATCAAAACGAAGAGTTGCTTGCCTATTAGCTTTTGCTAATTTGCGAGACTCAAGTGAACTCTTGAGCGAGTCCACGCCGAGTTTGTATTTGTATTCGTCCGCAACTGCTTCGTTACGAACTTTCCAATATATCAAGATGGGCGCTAGTAATAGTATGATTCCTATAGGGAAAGAGAGGTAAAAGTTACCTGCAAACAACATGACTGCTAAAGCAAGCACAGCAGTTCCAACGTAGATGCTGTTCCATTTTTGCACATTAAGGTGTGCAGAACGCGCGTCTTTTTCAAGGTGCGTACTTACCAGCCATCCCCAAGCAATAAATACAGCGCAAATTAGTAGCGGTTTCCATGGGCTAAGTAGCCAGGCAACTTCGCTATCTGCAGCTAGCAGTGCAATCGACATTATGCAATACCCTTTATTTTCATTTTCAAGTCTTCAGGTTTCGGCGTTGCATCCATAGCGGTTTTCAAGGATACCCATTCCGACTCAACGAGGTTGAAGAGTGCTGTGTTCAAGTCGACCATGCCTTCTTCCGCGCTCTTCTTGATAATTTCTAAGAGTTCGCCTTCTCTTGCTTCTAGAATGTACTTTGTCACAATTGGTGTTCCAAGCAAAATTTCAAGAGCCGGAATTCGTGCAACATCTTCGTGCAGAGTAGGGAGAAGTTTCTGGTACACGATGGCACGAAGGTTATACGCAAGTAATTTTCGAATTTGTGGCCGTTCTGTCTCTGGGAACAAGTCATAAATACGACCAAACGTTTGCCATGCGGATGATGCGTGAATAGTACCGAAAACAAGGTGGCCTGTTTCAGCTGCACGAATAGCTGCTTCAAACGTTTCGTTGTCACGCATTTCGCCGACTAAAACAACATCTGGGTCTTCGCGGACAAGCGCTCGCAGTGCTTCATTAAAACTGAGGCAGTCAATGCCTACTTCGCGCTGGTTAATAGTTGCTTTTTGATCGTTAAAGATATATTCGATGGGGTCTTCGATTGTGACAATGTGGCAACGCTTGCGTTGATTTACATAATTCAACATCGCTGCGATGGATGTAGACTTGCCTGAACCGGTAACACCCGCAAAGAGAATTAGTCCGTTTGCACTCAACGCAACTTCACCGAGAATCTCTGGAAGATGCAATTGTTCGAACGTCATTATGTCTGAAGTAATCAAACGACAAGCGAGAGAAGGGCGACCACGAGCCATAAACAAGTTGATACGGAATCGGTTGTCTTTGTCGTAATCATACGCCAAGTCGATTTGACCTTTAGCATTAAATATTTTGTATTGAGCATCATCAAGTATGTCGCGAGCAATTTGATAACAAAGCGGCTCCGAATTTAACTCGGCATCAAGGCTTCGTAGCACTCCTCGTACTCGTATTCTTGGCTTTGTACCGGCTTTAATATGCAGGTCTGATGCTTCAAATTTGATAGTAGATTTGAGCATCTTCCGGAACTCTTCAATGCCATTGCCTGGCGTGGTTCCTTTGTTGTGATGTACAAAATCTATTGCGTTATCTGGTTCTGTATTGCTCAATGGTATTTCTCTTTTCTTCAATTCCTCAGGAGGAGGGTATGGATGGACAGAATAGCACATTAAGCACCCCTATTGAACGGTGTAGGGTTGATTTAAAGCATGAAAACGAGTATCATTGTTAGATGGAAAAGTTAAACATTTCTGACGGCATTACTTTTGACGATGTGTTACTTGTTCCGAAGTACAGCGAAGTCACTCCAGACATTGCAGACACGTCTACTCGCCTTACAAACCGCATATCCCTGAATATCCCTTTGATCTCAGCACCAATGGACACTGTTACAGAGTCCGCTTTGGCTATTGCTTTGGCGCAAGAGGGCGGAATAGGCTTTATGCATAAGAATATGCCACCAAGCACGCAAGCCCTTGAAGTAGCGAAGGTGAAGCGTTCTGAGAATGGTGTTATTACTGATCCAATCACTCTTGGCCCAGAAGATTCTATTGCTAAAGCGACAAATCTTATGGATCAGCAGAATGTGTCAGGTTTTCCAGTCACCCTCGACGGTGGCGGAAATAGCGAAGTTGTAGGCATCTTGACTAGGCGGGATATGAAATTTGTTGATTCAAGTGACCAACTTGTTGGCGAACTCATGACCTCTAAAGATTTAGTCACCGGCTCAGTTGGGACAACACTTGAAGAAGCGGAAGCGATTATGACTCGCGCACGCGTTGAAAAACTTATTCTTTTAGATAGCGCCGGCAATTTGTGCGGGCTTGTAACGATGCGCGATATTGAAAACATACGACATCACCCGAAGGCCTGTCGAGATAAACGAGGCCGTTTACGAGTTGGCGCTGCAGTTGGTGTTCACCAATACGATCGAGTTGAAGCACTGATCGAAGCTGAAGTAGATGTGCTCGTCGTCGATACAGCACACGGCCATTCTAAAAACGTCATTGATACAGTTCGCGAAATCAAACGCCGTTGGGACATTGACGTAATCGCAGGAAACATTGCAACTACCGAAGGCGCAGAAGCGCTTATCGAAGCTGGCGCTGATGCAGTGAAGGTTGGAATTGGACCTGGCTCAATCTGTACAACACGCATTGTAAGTGGTGTTGGAGTTCCGCAACTGACTGCAATTGTAAATGCTTGCAAAGCCGCGGATAAATGTAACATTCCTGTTATCGCAGATGGCGGAGTTCGTCAAAGCGGTGACATAGGGAAAGCGATTGCCGCTGGTGCAAGTTCGGTTATGCTTGGCTCGCTCTTTGCCGGCTTAGATGAAAGCCCTGGCGAGTTAATCTTGCATCGCGGTCGTAGATTTAAAACGTATCGTGGAATGGGCAGTGAGGGGGCAATGGGCGCCGGTTCTGCTGACCGATACGGCCAAGCAAATATTACAAATACAAGGAAATACGTTCCTGAAGGCGTTGAAGGTCGAGTGCCGTACCGCGGAAAACTGGGAGAATTCACCTATCAAATGATTGGCGGATTGCGTGCTGCAATGGGATATTGTGGAACAGCCAACGTGGAAGAACTTCGTAGTCAAGCAACGTTTGTTCGTGTGAGCGGAGCGTCACTTATTGAGAGTCATCCTCATGACATTCAGATAATTAAAGAGGCTCCAAATTACCAAGTTGCAACTGAGACATCACCAAGGTAATACAACTCCGTTAGTAGCGTCGCTGTTGTTAACAGCTTTTGCATCTACTGGCACAAGTGTCATCTGGAATGGTTTGCCATTTATCGGCAAGCGAGATTTTGGATTCAGCGAAAAGGAAACCTTATCGCTGTTCCTACTTGTTGGTGTGGTGTATGTCCTTGGAGCGTTATGTTCTGGGAAAATTACTCGCTGGTTACAAACAATAATCTCTACCCGCGCAATTATTGGCGTGTTGCTCTTAGCGCAAACTATTGCATGTTCAATGCCACTTTTTTTTGAAGGCGCTTGGGTCGTTTGGTGTGCAGGTGGTGTTGCTGGTGCATGCAGTTCCGTCATTTGGCCAATAGTCGAAAGTTATCTTGTGTCTGGTCGGCACGGCAAGGAAATGCGAAGGGTTATTGGGTGGTGGAACATTGTTTGGATGAGTTCAGTTGCTGCCGTTATGTTTGGAATGGCACCAATGATGCAGGACCATGCAACTATGGTGATTGTTGTGTTGGGTGCAATGAATATTGTTGCCATGTGTGCATTGCCTTGGTACGGGAAAAACCCAAGTTCGCATGACGAGGAACAAATACTAGAACATGTACCTGCGAACTATCGCTCTCTTTTATTGGGAGCCCGGATAATTTTGCCACTGAGTTATGTCATGAATGGTGTGCTTTCGCCCTTGTTACCATTTATAGTTTCGGGCTTAGATGTTCCAATTTTTTGGCAAACACCACTTGTGGGTGCTTGGATGGTTTCAAGAGTTGGCATTACCGCAATCATGGGTCAATTTTCTGGGTGGCACGGTAGGTGGTCGCTGTTATGGGGCGCGTTACTTGTTATGACAATCGGATTCGCTTGTGTATTAAGTGCCTCAAATGTGACGGTATTATTGCTCGGTTTGATTTTGTTTGGAGTTGGAGCAGGTGTAACGTATTATGCTGGCTTGTATTATGCAATGTCTGTTGGCAAAGCAGAAGTTGATGCGGGGGGGACCCATGAAGCGCTCATCGGTGGCGGGTATATGGTTGGGCCAATTGTTGGGCTCGCAACGATTCAGATGAGTAACGAGACGCAACTCCAGTCGTTCCAACCAATTATCATTGTAATTTTGGTTTTATTAATGCTCACTATTGCTGCGTTAGGTCTATTTACAAGAAAAGCCCGATAACCAAGGGTCAAAACGGAAGATATTGCCTGTAGAATCGTCCTTCCGATGGTAGAACAAGAACTGTAAACAGCTCGTAAAGGAAGAACTATGATTGAATTACTCGCACTCTCGTTAACTCTTGCAATTTCGCAAGATACTCAACTAGATACTCAAATTGCTCCTGAAGCTAGCGCTCGTCCAAGTTTTGGAATGGGCATGCCAAGTGAAGGCGGGCTGC
>JABJDN010000052.1 GCA_018665385.1 Phycisphaerae bacterium
AAAAGCTGAAATTGAGGATGAATCAGGGGTTACACAACGAGTTAAAGTGCTCGTGAAGTGGGATGCCGATTATCTTGTGGGCAAGAATGTGTTAGTAGCCTCGACAACTGAAGGCATAACACTTACCGAGCAGTAACTGTCAACCATACAACACTAGTTTTTATGAGTTAGCCGCGTTCGACTAGACGGTCAATGAGAAAACTTGATTGTTCTAGTGCTTGTTCGGAGAACGAGCCAAAATGATTGTGGACGTCCTCAAAAATTTTGCTGAAGGCTACTCGGTCATTCGATAACACGACATCGCGTAACTCATTGCCAGCATCTTGTAGAGCCTGTAAGATTTTTCCCGTTTCAGGGTTATTCATCTGAATAGATGCGTACAGCTCAGATGATTGCGCGAAATGACGAGCAGTCATTAATAATTCCATAAGATAAATGGGGGATGTGAACTCTAGTGTCTTCTGGACATCGACATCAAGTTTTTCAATTGTTCTGCCAAGCACTTCAGTAGTTTGATGCGTAAGAACCTGAACTATTCCCATTGCCCGGTCATGCTCTTGCGCAGTAGTGACAAGCACTGACAAGCCACGAGCTTTAAAAATAGAGCAAAGCCAGTCTTCCCATTCGTTCAAATCACGACTGCAAACCAACGCGATACGCTGACCTTGCAAAGAGTGCACGCTTGGGCCAAATAATGGGTGAGTGCCGATGACACTGCCGTTGAAATTTTCTAGCATCGCATTCAGCGGTTCTGTTTTTGTAGATGTGACATCAAGTAGTAATGCATTTGGTTTGCAATGAGGGCCCACTTCTTTGATGACCTCAGTTGTTGCAGCAATAGGAACAGAGATGACAACGACATCTGCGTGTTGAGCAGCTTCGATATTTGTTATCTTTGTGTTTAGATCAGCGCAAACGACAGTGTGTCCAAAATCTTCGAACAATTTCTGAAGCACTTGCCCCATTCCGCCGTTTCCTCCGATGATTGCAATTTGTTTTGGCTCCATTTTTTTGGGCATTTCTGCACCTAGTGAAGCTTGCCTATCTCTACTTGCCCACAAAATTACACGGAACAAACTTTCAATAACTTCGCTTCTCAAACCAATTGAGTTTGCAACACTTCCTCTATCTTCAAGTAGTGCAGATTCTCGAATAAAATCTCGAATGCCAAATCCTGTAGTTTTTTTCACTTCAGCCACCAGCTCCACAACTGAATTGCGTTCGGCAAGGAGAGCAAGTATTTTATGGTCGATATCGTCGATTTTATTCCGAAGAGGGAGAAGTGCTTCAGGTACTTGATTTGGCGATGCGGTCATGGGTGAAAGGAAAGCGTACCATCTTTACGCAATGAGTGATTTCGATACTTTTCACTTGATTTTCTGATAATTGTGCTATAATTAACTCAGTGGGGACGTGTTGCTCGCACACTGTAGTGCAACACCATCAGTAAACTAAAACAGATATTGCGCAATGGCGCTGTTTATTATTTGATAGAACCTTAAGGATCTAGGAGCGATGATTCCATTGACAACTATGACTATTTCATTTGGCGATAAAGTGATACATTCAACATTCCCGGAATGGGGAAGTGGTGCTGTTATTAAAGTGGAAAACACTGCACTGCAAGGTGAGATAACTGCACGAATTACTGTTCGATTTGCAAATGTCGGCCTCAAATCGTTTGTTGGAAATGATCTGCCACTGGATGTTCTTCAAGGTGACCACGCTATGCCTGGTGATAGAGAATTGAAACGACCAGCTATCGCAGAGGTGGAAGACTTAGAGAAATCTGGTTTGCAACAAGCGGTGCAACAAAAACTTGAAGATATAATGCATGCAATACCACTTGCTTGTAGAGACCCTTTTAATTCTGCTGAGCATCGACTTCGTCGCACCCTCGATTTGTACAAATACGATATGGGTGGAAAAGGCTTAATGATGTGGGCAACAGCTCAGACTGGCATGGATGATCCACTTACAAGATTTAATCGTACTGAACTTGAAGTGTATTACAAACAATATTCACACGATTTGCAATTACATCTAGCCAAACTCCTTTCAGAGATGCACGGCGAAAACAAACTTATTAAACGTCTGCTGTCTGAAGCGCCGCAACGCGCAAAACGAGCCGTTGATAAGGCGCGTTCCTTTTAATCGGAATCGTCTCCACCAAAAAAGAAATGATTATTGTCGTTGCCTTCGTCGCGTTTAGTGCTGTCTCGACGAATTTGCTCAACGAGTTTACGCAGGTAGACGTTTTCTCTTCGAGTTGCTTCTAAATCGAACACCATATACTTCACGCTAAGTCGCAAGTAATCAAGTGAATCTTGTAGTTTCGATACGTTCTCTTCTATTTGAGATCGCTGAGTTTGATCACTCTTGCATAGGTTCTCAAGTTTGTCTCGATACTCCGCAGGCAATGCTTGCAGTTGTTCGATAAGCCTACACATTCTCTCTTCAATATTTCGCTCGTTCATACTACCACTCTCTATGTTTCTCTAATCTTCGTTTGTCATGCCAACACTTTGTTGCCATACAAACATCATGCATCAACTTGAGTGCGAGTCCAGTATTTGCATGAAAGAAGTAGTTACAAAGCTAAAAAGAGTGATTATCTCGGACCTATATTTCTGTCTGTGCGGTTTGGAAAGTTTTTTCTAGCGTGGGCATATCAGAAAAGGCGAGTAACGCTCCAGAAGAACCCAAGTAGCAGGGCAATGACTATGCATACTACGAACTTGTTTTTGAAGTACCGAACTGCTTGGTCTTCGTGTCTAGTGCCATCGTGTAGCCAGTTCCCACATGCAGGGCATTTTGCTGCGTCGTCCCAAATTTCTTCGTTGCAGTGCGGGCAATACCCAGTTTCATCTTGAGAGAAACGGTCTATATCGTCTTCGCTTGGCCCTTGGTCGTTGTACATATTCATTCCTAGTTGGGGCTGCTTACTAAATTCATTTCTAAATTTTGTGTAGCCGTTATGCGATCAACGTCAAAGCAATCAAAATTCCACGCGATGGGGATTCGTCTGTTAAGCCAAGGCAACGTTCCAAGACCTTGCCATGATTCAGTTCTTGAAAGATTGTCTACAGTGCCACGCATCCTTTCTGGAAAAAACGGTACCCAGCCGGCACCAGGTAAGGCGTACTCGCCCCAGACTATAAATTGCGGATCGATACGTTTTGTGCCAACGGAATCAACATTTGTAATTCCAACAACAGGTCTCGCCGGGATCCCTGCATTGCGAAGGGTTGCAATACATACACATACAAGATCAGACGCTGAGCCCTTTCCTTGCTTCACCGCATAGCGTGCGCCTTTTACATCGATTCCAGTTGTAACATTCTTTACGCTTTGTGAATAACGGCCATTACTCTGAATGTTTTGTAAGCAATATCGGATAAGAACCTTCGCTGCAATGTGAATGGATACTGATTTCGGATCGCCGTTATCTTCAACAGCCTTTGCAAAAATTTCATCTCCTGATTCGATAAAACGAGACGGTTGTAGGTATAGAAGCAGGTCATCACTCCATGCATCTGGCCAAGCAATCTCCACTGCTTGCGCCTCATGCACTTTGCTTGAATACGCACGTGCCGTCCACTGAACAGAGTAAGATTTTGCACTCACAGTTGCATGCCATTGTTTTTCATTCGTTGCCACTGGTTCAACCTCAAACGGAATTTGGGCTCCATTACCATCAAGGAATTGCAAGGTGGCTACGTCTACTTCGCTCCAGTTTGTTTGTGGAAGCAACGGCCAGCCGATGGAATGCGTTTTGTTATTGACATGTGCCCTCATGCTGTAAATATGAAGGGTCTCTCTTTCTAATGGCAAGGATGGAGGGTCATCTTTCGGTTTGTCTGGCATTCCAGCTGCCATAGTAGAAACAAACAGTACACATGCAAAACGCCGACTCCATGAGTTGGGCCGGCGTTTTACAAAATATCGAAATGGCTTAAACATTGAAGTTACTTCATTGGTTCTTCCATGGTGTCAACGGTAACAGTTTCAGTTACTTCAGTAACCGCCACGTTGTCCCAAGCCATATTTGTTTCGTTCGGTCGAAGATAAATTTCGACTCGACGGTTTGCACTGGTGCCACCGTCTGTGTTTGGAACAATTGGTCGGTACTCCCCATAGCCAGCTACCTCGAAACGCGCAGGATCAACTCCATTACTAGCAAGTGTTTTCGCAACACTCACTGCACGAGCTGCGGAGAGTTCCCAGTTAGTTGGGTAGCGTTGCGCTGATGATTTAGGTTGCACGTTGTCAGTATGCCCAACAACTACAATTTCGAACCCTTCAGCTTCTTGAGAATTAAGAATTGCTGCAACGTTGCTGATAAGGTCTGTTGCATCTTTACGAAGTGTTGCTTTGCCACTTGAGAAGGTAAAGTCACTACCGAAGCGAATCATTCCAGTCTCTGCGTTAAACCACATTTCATTTGGATACGTCGACGCAAGTGCTGCTAGTTTTTGCTGTGTAGCAATTGGCAACGGCCCAAAACTAATATCAGTTACAGTTGTGAGTAGTGTGTTATTTTCATTGTCAATGGCATCGAGTTCGCTTGAAAGCAAATCGTATTGGCCTTGCAACGAACTAAGATTTGCCGTTGCTTGCGCAAGTTGGCGATCGCGAGCAGCAAGCGCAGTGGTTGCTGTGCTGTATTCGGCTTGCGACGATACAAGTTGCTCTTGAAGTGAGTGTGTTGCAGTTCGAGCATTATCGTAACGGTCGTGACGAACACAACCAGTCGCTGAAAACCCAGCGAGCATTAGAATGCCTGTAGTGTAAAGAAATGTTTGGCGCATTATGGGATCCTCCTCTGTTGACGCTTCTTGTCGGGATCCGTCCCGACTTGCGGTTACAGTGTACCAATGTTGTGCGGACGAATAGGCTATATATACAAAGAATGAATAGAAAACTACTATATGTTGATGCAATTGTTGACTACAGAGGTGTAGTTGCTTCGCCTGGTGCTGTCTTAAAAGAAGGGAATACCATACTAGCCGTTGGAACTCCACAAGAAATTGGAACCCCCGAGAATGCCCCTCTTACCCAGAGTGAAGGAATTATTACTCCAACGTTTGTGAATACACATGCGCATCTTGATCTAAGTGGAAGGGGAAATGTTCCTGCTAAAAGTTCATTTTTAGAATGGGTGAGAGAAGTGGTTTTACCAATTCGCAGGGATGAAGAAGGCATACAAAATGCAGTGCACGCTGGTATCAAACTCATTCATGCAGGGGGGAGTGCGATTGTGGGTGATATAGCTGGTTCAATCAAGGCGGCAAGCACTGCGCAGGCATCAGCGCGTTTTATAATTTCTTACGTTGAGTTTCTTGAATCAGCAAAAGAACTATGTGCAATGCAACAGCTACTGCAAGAATTACCTGAAGCATTTGATGTTTCACCGCATGCTCCGTATTCATGTGGCGCACATACCTACGAAGCTGCATTTGCAAGTAACAGGAAAGTAGCCACGCATGTAGCAGAGACTCTTGAAGAGATTGAATATACCCTACATAAAACAGGACCTATTGCTGCGTTTGAAAAACAAATAGGTGTTTGGAATGAACAGGAAAAACCCTGGGGAATGCATCCAGTTGACATTGGATTGTCTGCTGCAAATGGGAAGCCGTTTATTGCGGCGCATGTACATTACATTGAAGATAGGCATCTAGACATGCTTGCTGACTCGTTATGCACAGTCGCATACTGCCCACGGGCGAGTGAATATTTTGGTCATACAAACCATCGTTGGCAAGAGATGGTTGACGCGGGCGTACGTGTATCTATTGGAACGGATTCATTGCTCTGTCTTGATACGCCTGATCGAATTAGTGTCATCGACGAGTTGCGTCTTTTGTACCGACGTGACAATGCTGACCCAAGACTTCTTATGAAGATGGGAACCACAGCTGGCGCTATTGGCGTGGGCGTTGACCCCTCGCTTGTGGCAGTTGCTCCAGGAGAGACTGCTGGCCTTCTTTTGTTTAATTCTATGGCAGGCGATCCGGTGCATGCCATCATGAACTCAACAGAAATGCCTGTTTGGCTATAAAAAGTGCTTTTGTACACCAAAAAAGGGCTTCTCTATGGCACAAATACTGAATTCGCCGATATGATTGATGCTTCAAATGAGTCAACTCACTATTCCCATTCAATTTGATTGGACCTCAATCGCAAGCGGAACACCGTATGCTCCCGCTGCGTTCGCATTCGTGCAAGAGGGTCTTGGGTATACAACCGAACTTTTTGAGCACTCCAATCAATCGAATAGCGGGCTTGATGAGTTAGATCGCCACGTTTCTGGTCAGCAACTGTGCATGGGCCTTCGCGACTACGCAATCGAACGCTACGGATTGCTGGCTCCAATTGTGTTACGCCAGTGGGGTGTCTTTCGAACCGAAGACTTTGGCGCACTCGTATTTCATATGGTGGAGTTAGAACTTCTGCGAACAAGCACGCAAGATTCTGAAGAAGATTTTCGAAGCGTGTTCCAGTTCGACGAAGCATTTCACCAAAGAGAATTAGTGCAGTGCATTGGGTCGAACAGGTAACGGCGTTCGCTTATGTCTGCTGACTCTGAAAACAAACATACAACTGATCTAACAAAATTGCATTTATGGCAAATTCAATGGGTTCGCGATATATTGTTTCTTGTAATTATCTTTTGTGGATTGTGGGTTGGGTATGTAATGCGAGACATCACAGTGCCGCTTCTTGTTGCACTTTTGCTCGCGTATTTGTTTGAACCAGTAATCTCGTACTTGGCGAATAACCCAAAACTTCCAATAGGACGCATTCCAGTGATTGCAGGCATTTTGACACTGATAATTACTGCTGTTTTGGCTGTTGTGGCAATTACAATTCCAATTGTTGTTTCGCAAACGTCTTCGCTCGTCAATGATGTGCAAAGTGGGAAACTGCGTGCGCAACTTGAACGAGTCACAACTAATTACGCACCTACGGGAGTGAAAACAGAAATTTTGGAGACGCTCGATTTTTTGCCTGGTGAAGACACTGAGAACGTAGTGGCTTCAACTGAAATTGGTAAGAATGAAATCACAGAGTCTGGACCAAAGGGTGCTAGTGAGGGCATCGTTCGAATAGCGAAGACTACAGGAGATGTCGCATTTTCAGTCTTGAAATCAATGTTGCATTTCGTCATTCTTGCGGTCCTCATTCCGTTCTACTTTTTCTTCTTTTGTTTGTGGTTCCCAAAAGTGAAACAGTTCGCTGGAACCCTTATCCCTAAAGACGGCAAAAGTAGCACATTGCAATTGTTTGAAAAAATGGATGCCGCAGTAGCTGGGTTTGTACGGGGCAGAATTGTCATTGCGTTCATTATGGCAATTATTCTGGCAATTGGATGGATGATTGTTGGCGTGCCGTATGCCATTATTCTTGGCATTGGTATTGGCTTTTTATGTGCAGTGCCATTTCTTGGTCTTATTGGAATTCCACTTTCAGTTGGCTTGCTCTTTCTTAATCAACTTGGCATTGCCGAAGCAGATCAATTGTCTTGGTGGGCAATCATTCTCTGGCCATCGCTCGTCTTTGCAATCGTGCAAGCCCTTGATGGGTGGATACTTACCCCTTTGATTGCAGGGCGAGCTACAAACCTAGACCCAGTTACAATTTTTGTAGCTGTACTCGCTGGTGGCAGTGTTCTAGGAGCGTACGGCATGTTGCTCGCAGTGCCATTTGCTGCGTGCATAAAAATCCTCATACAAGAGCGGTTGCTGCCAAAAGTTCATTTATGGGCGAATGGCGAAGCAGATGACCCGCTTCCGTTCGACGATTAATTACTTACGTTTACGTGGTTTAAAACGTTTTTTGTGGCTCTGCGTTTTGGTTGATCCACGCCCCATACCAGCAAGGTCGCCCATTGCTGATGGGTCCATGCCACCATTTTGAAGCGCTGCCATTTGCGAAGCCATTCCTCCGCTTGACATTTGTTTCGACATTTTCTGCATCATCTCGAACTGCTTCACGAATTTGTTTACTTCGCTATTGTTGGTTCCAGAACCAGCAGCAATTCGTTTAATTCTACTTTTGCCTAAAAGTTTAATATCGCTTCGTTCTTTCTTTGTCATGGAACTTGCGATTGCTTCGATACGATCAAATTGTTTGTCGTCGACTTGTACATTTTTTAATGCTGAGCCAACACCTGGAATCATTCCAAGTATTTGTTTCATCGGGCCCATGCGACGAATAGATTTCAACTGTTTCATGAAGTCATCGACAGTCATTTTCCCGCTTGCCATTTTGTCGGCAAGTTTCATGGCATCTTCTTCAGAAAACTCTTCTTGTGCTTTTTCTACAAGCGATACAACATCGCCCATGCCAAGGATTCTGCTTGCAATTCTGTCAGGATGAAATTCTTCAAAAGCATCGAACCGTTCGCCTGTACCGATAAACTTAATCGGAACACCTGTGACCCGTTTCACTGAAAGTGCAGCACCGCCACGAGTGTCGGAGTCGAACTTAGTAAGGATAACTCCGTCAACTGCAAGTTGTTCGTGAAATGTTCCAGCGGCGGTAACGGCGTCTTGACCAATCATTGCATCTACAACAAGGTAGACTTGGTGGGGAGTTGTCGTTTTTTGAACACCGCGTAGTTCAGTCATGAGCGCGTCGTCTATATGTAAACGACCCGCGGTATCAAGAATGACTATATCGGCATTGCTTTTCTTGGCAAATTTGACGCCGCGTTTGCAAACGCCAACAGCAACGCCGGTTGCAGTACCGTATTCTCCGCATTTATCAGGCTCGCTGTAACAAGTAACCTGTCCAGTACCTTTTGCATTTGTTTGTACATCGTTCGCGACAACTTCAAGTTGTTCGACAGCGGCAGGGCGCTGAAGGTCAGCTGCAACGAGTACAACATGTTTGCCTTGTTTTTTCAGGTAGGCTGCGAGTTTCCCGCAGGTTGTCGTTTTACCTGATCCTTGCAGGCCACACATCATGATGACAGTTGGGCCAGGCTCAACGAGCATGATGTGGCTATCGACTGGTCCCATGATGTCGATGAGTCGCTGATTGACAATGCCAATCATCTCTTCGCCTGGTTTCAATGAAGTTGTTACATCTGCACCAAGGGCATCTTGCACTACATTTTCACAAAAATCTGAGACAACATCAACGTGCACATCTGCTTCAAGCAAAGCGCGCCGTACGTCTTCCATGGATTCACGAACATTTGATTCGCTGATTCTTCCTCGACCAGAAAGGTTGCGAATCGATTTTGTTAACTTATTGGAGAGATTCTCAAACATAGGATTCGTTCATTCTAGCAATTGCGACGAAGCCAAGCATGCAATTTATCGTGTTCTAAACAATTGATGCAATTCTCTGGCATCGCCCAACCCCGACGGGCTGTGAGGATTCCATATTTCAGTTGGTTGAAATCTTCCGGTCTATGCGCATCTGTATTGATTGCAATGCGGGCTCCACCTTCGCATGCAGCACGAACTTGGATATCTCGCAAATCTAGTCTGTAACTGTTGGCATTTAGTTCTAGCGCTGTATCGTGTTCTTTTGCAGCTTGTATCAGTGTGGGTAAGTAAGGCTCAAGCCCTTTTCGCTTATTGATGATTCGACCTGTAGGATGGCCAATGATATCTACCCTTGGGTGTTCTATTGCTTTGAGAAGGCGTTTTGTGGCATCTTCAGACGATTGAGAAAGTGCTGCATGGGGCGAGGCAACGACAATATCAAGTTTGGATAGAAGGTCGTCGTCGTAATCAAGTGTGCCATCTGGAAGGATATCAACTTCGCTTCCTGCAAGAATTGTGATGCCCTCCATTTGCTCATTGACTTCGTGAACTGCTTCGATATGCTTCAGTAGACGGTCTGGTTTTAACCCGTTCGCTTGCCCTTGCGATTGGCTGTGGTCAGTGACAGCAATAGTATGAAACCCACGGTCAATTGCTTGCTGTGCAAGTTCTTGAATAGACATATGCCCGTCACTTGCAGTAGTGTGGCAATGCAAATCGCATTTGATGTCTTTACTCGTAATGAGGGCGGGTGTGGCGGTGCAACCAAGTTCGCCTCTGTCCTCGCGAAGTTCTGGGGGAATCCATGGTGTTTCTAGCGCAGCGTACACTTCGTCTTCAGTAGAGCAAGCAAGGAGCGAATTGGAGCTTGCATCGAATAGACCGTATTCGTTGAGTTTCTTCCCTTTGGCAATAGCACGTTCTCGAAGAATAATATTATGCTCTTTACTTCCTGTGAAATACAATAATGCGGCGCCGAAAGCATTTTGGTCAACAATACGTAAGTCAATTTGCATACCCGCTTGAATGCGAACACTGCATTTTGTATCACCACGTGCTAATATTTTTTCTACTTTTGTATCGTCGCAGAACGCGTCGATGAGCACAGCGGGTTCAGATGTACTTGCAAGAATATCTATGTCGCCAATAGTTTCTTTGCCCCTTCGAAGGGAACCTGCAAATGATATATTTGACACGCCATCGCATTGTTGTAATTGCGAAACAAGCGTCTCTGCGATTGGCATTGCAACACCTATGCGTGAACGATTCGCGCTAGTAGCTAAGAATGCAATTGATTCAGTAATGTTTTGAATTGTTTTCTTGCCCATGCGTGGCAAAGATTCGAGCCGCCCATCTTGGATAGCCTCTTGCAACGAAGCAATGTCTACGACATTTGCTTCCTTCCAAAGTTTCCCAACTGTTTTAGGGCCAAGCCCTTGCACTTTCATGACATCGAGTAGACCAGGTGGAATACTTGCAAGCAACTCGTTGTAGCTAGAGATAGCTCCTGTTTCGAGGTACTCTTTAATTTTTGCAGCGCTACTTTTGCCAACACCTTGTATAGAAGTAATGTCGTCAATAGTACCGACGTCTTCAACAAGGTCTTCAAGAGCACGGGCTACTTTGACATTCGCGTTTACTTTGAAACCGTTTGCCCCTGAAATTTCAAGGACAGTTGCCATAGTTTGGAACATATTTGCGAGTTCGGTATTGGTTGACATTACGCTACGTCTCCTAGTCCTAAAGTTTTTCCGTACGCTTTGTACAACCTTGCCTTTAGCAAAGGGGATTCTTCTATTGAGGGGTCTCGGTTAATCCAACTTGTAGCGATAACACGTGCGAGCCGTAACAATTCAAAATCGCGTGGAAGCCTTGCCACTTTGAATGGCGCAATGCCACTTTGCTTGGCGCCGAAGAGTTCGCCAGGTCCACGGATTTCTAAATCTTTTTCCGCAATTCTAAACCCATCTGTTGTTTCAACAATCGCCTCTAACCGCTGTATAGCATCTTCTGTAGTTGGGCTAGCGATAAGCGCACAAACGCCTGGCAATTGGCCTCTGCCGACTCTGCCACGCAATTGGTGTAACTGAGCAAGGCCGAATCTATCGGCATGTTCAATCACCATGATTGTCGCGTTTTGTACATCAACGCCAACTTCAATAACAGTTGTTGCTACAAGAACATCTATATCGCCTTTGCGAAATGCTTGCATTGTTGGCTCGCGCTCTTCTGAATTCATCCGTCCGTGAACGACTCCTACTCTGCAACCTTGCAATGCACCTTGTTGTAAAAACTCTGCATGTTCGATTGCAGCTTTAAGTCCCGACTCGGTTTCTTCTACAAGTGGGACAACTACATATCCTTGTTGCCCCTTCTCTACGAGCGATTTGACATAGGTATACACAGAATCTGCATCTTCTGGCTGTACGAGTTTAGTTGTTATTGGTGAGCGTCCTGGGGGCATGCTATTTATTGTAGAGACATCTAAATCACCAAAAATAGTAAGCGAAAGAGTTCTTGGAATAGGCGTTGCCGTCATGACCAAAGTGTGTGGAATAGCGAACTCATCGTCAGATTTATTTCTGAGGAGTGCTCGTTGTTGGACACCGAATCGATGTTGCTCGTCTGTAATGGCAATTGCTATGGATTTGAACACGACGTCGTCTGTGAGTAAGGCGTGGGTGCCAACAACAATATCAACACTTCCTTCGCTGATGTCTTTTATCAACTTCTTGCGATCGCTTGCAGTAAGCGAACTTGTTAAGAGGGCACATGTCACATTCGATCCTGCGAGCAAGTTTGTAATTGTCAAAAAATGTTGTTCTGCAAGCAATTCAGTAGGAGCCATCATTGCCGCCTGTGCATTTGATGTAATCGCCATAAGCATTGCATGCAAGGCAACGATTGTTTTGCCAGAGCCTACGTCGCCTTGAAGCAAGCGGTTCATCGGAGTGGAGGTCGCCATGTCGCCTGCTATTTCTTCAATTACACGGTCTTGTGCATTTGTCAGAGTAAATGGTATACGTTTCGCTATACGCTCTTTAATTTCGTTGTCCCATCGAAGTTTTGGCGCGTGCATGACATCTCTGCGGTGGTGCCGTTTTACCATGACGCCAAGTTGCAACAAAAATAACTCATCAAACGCGATGCGGCGCTTCCCGACTTTTGCTTCTTCAGCATCTGTTGGATGGTGTGCAAGAGAATAGGCTCTAGACAATGTCGGCATGACTAGTTCAGTTCGAATGTTTTCTGGCAGGTGGTCTTCTATCTCATTTACAGATTGCTCTAAAACGCGTTCGATAAGCCGAGCAATATGCGCAGATGCAATTCCTTCGTTCGCTGGATACACAGGTTTTAAATCGCCTTCTAGTAACTCAAGATTATCATCTTCTTTGATTTCTTCCCATCGAGGGTTGTTCATTTGAAGAGTGCCATTGTGCCGAGCTAGAGTGCCGTGTAATCGAACATGCATGTCAGGGTGCAATGATTTGGCGACCCAAGGTTGGTTAAACCAGTTAATTTCTAGTCTCCCAGTATCGTCTTCAGCGGTTGCTTCAATACGACTTTTTCGACCTCTGCGCCAACCGGGCTTGATACTCACTATTGTTGTCTCGATTGTTGCGAGTTCGTTCATTCGCTCTCGTTCCCCAAGAAGCGCATCGGCATTTTCGATAGTCATACTGCCATGATGTGTTTCGTACCGAGAGGGGAGGTGCTTTATAAGATCAGCAACTGTACAGATTCCTAGGTCACCAAGTGCGTGGGCACGGTCTGGGGTGACTCCTGGTAAATTCGATACAAGAGTTCGAAGCATGTTTTTTTCGTTCGTTTCTGGCATAGCCCGAGTGAGCAGGATACCATCCTCAACGTGACAGATTTGTTTACCAACGCAGAAAATCCCGCAGCAGTGCCAGAACCCCCCAAACCAATTACGGTTTCAGAGGTAAGTAAGAAAATCGATGGCTTACTTGACTCTCGAATTGGTCAAGTGGATGTTGTTGGTCAGATGAATAGCCCAAAATTAGGCAATCATTGGTATTTTTCGTTAACCGATGGTGATTCGAAAATAGATTGCGCAATGTGGGCTTCCAATGTTTCAAAGCATAAGGGCGCACGAGGAGACTGGATGCCAAAACAAGGCGACCAAGTTGTCGTGCGAGGAAGAGTTGGCCATTACTCGAAGTTTGGTAAGACGCAACTCTACGTAGAAAAAATCAAGCGCTACGGGGAAACCAAAGGGAAGTTGCAACAAGAATACGAAGCGCTGTTGCTCGAATTTCGAGAGGCTGGGTGGTTCGACGAAGTGCACAAAAAGCAGTTGCCAGAGTACCCAGGGAAAATCGCCGTCATTACAAGCGGTACATCTGCAGCGATGCACGATGTCATAGAAACAACTCGCAGGCGAATGCCCTCGGTCGAATTAGTTATTGTGAATGCACGTATGCAGGGCGATGGCTCTCCAGATTCAGTAGCAAATGCAATTACGAAAGTTGATGCGCATGCCAGCGATATGGGAATTGACGCAATCATTGTCACGCGAGGTGGCGGTGGTTTAGAAGAATTGTGGTCGTTTAACGATCGGAGAGTTGTTGAAGCAGCCTTTCACTGCAAAACACCTATCGTGGTTGCCATTGGTCATGAGTCGGATACTTCAATTATCGAACTTGTTGCAGATCACCGAGCGTCGACCCCAACACAAGCGGCGATGGTACTTGTCCCAGATAAAGAAGAATTGGCTCAGTTGGTTTCGCATCTAGAAACGCGAATGCGCAGTGCGTGTGTACGAAATATTGAGCGTAAAGTGACCTGGTGCGACCACGTATATTCAAAGATTCAACTTGCTGTTTCCAAGCACGTCCATGTTTGTAGATTGATTGTAAGTTCTAAAGCTGAACAACTTGCTGCAAAAAGACCCCATACATTGTTGCAGGGTAGGCAAAGGAAGTTATTAACAACGCAAGCTTCGTTTGGCTCAGCCTGTGCATCGTACATAACCAATACGTCGGCAAAATTACATTCTCTCCATGCAAAACTGGATGCAATTGGCCCATTGAAAGTACTTGAAAGGGGATACTCATTAACGCAAGATTCTGAAGGAAATGTAGTTCGCTCAGCGTCAACATTGAAAGAAGGGGAACAAATTCGTACCGTTCTTGCTGACGGAGAAGTCGAGTCCGAGGTAAAGTGCATACATGAGTAAAAAGACTTTGAAAAAGCCAGCAGATATGACCTTCGAAGAAGCAGTCGGTGAATTGGATGAAATTGTCCAGCGGATAGACGCGGGAGAAGCGAATCTTGAAACTATGATGGAAGAACATACGCGTGGTCAATTGCTTGTGGCACGTTGCAAAACACTTCTAGAGTCTGCTGAAAAACAAATAGAGAAAATGGACGCAAAAGATCTTTCGTAACTTGTGTAGGGAAAGGAATCCTGTACTTTGCTTCTAGCAATACAAGACAATACAGACAACCTCTTGCTTATAGCGGCGCTCTACGAGCACATTCCGCCTGCAATCTTTGTGTTTGTCTTAGGTGCATGCGTCGGTAGTTTTTTAAACGTTGTTATATACAGGTTGCCAAACAATATGCGACTTCTTGTGCCAGCGAGTAGTTGTCCTTCTTGCAATCACAAATTACGTTTTTTTAGAGAGAACGTTCCTATCATTGGGTGGCTGGCGATTCGAGGAAAATGCAGATATTGCAAAGCGCCAGTTTCTATGGAGTATCCCATAGTAGAACTTGTCACAGCGCTTTTGTTTCTGGCATGTTACTCAATGTGTTATTGGATTCCAGAATCAACGCCGTTCCTTGGCGAAATTTTTGGGCCTTGGTGGCATGACAATGGAGTTATAAAAACGCTGCCCATGTTCTTGTCGTTGTTGACGCTTGTAGCAGGCTTACTTGCGATGACTATTATTGATGCACGAACGTTTACGATTCCAATTCAGATCCCTCTTTTTATGACCGCGGTAGGATTTCTTGCAGCCCTATTGCAACCGCATTTGAATATGCGCCACTTGCCTGAGCAAGTATGGCCATACCCACTTGTTGATTGGACTTGGGCGGGAGCTGCCTTCGGCGGGATGATTGGCGTTTGCG